>JARGGE010000529.1 GCA_029210865.1 Trueperaceae bacterium | reverse complement strand
TGGGCATGGGCGAGGGCGAACCCATTGAGCACAAAATGATTTCCCGGGCCATTGAAAACGCCCAGCGCAAGGTGGAAGCCCACAACTTTGATATCCGCAAGCAGCTGCTCGACTTCGACAACGTCATGAGTAAGCAGCGCGAGGTGATCTACGCCCAGCGGCGCGAGATCCTGCTGGGCCACGACATCTCCGACGACGTCCAGGACATGATCGCCGAGTACGTCGACGCGCAGGTGCAGCGCCACCTCAACGCCGAGCTCGAACCCGAGGAGCGCGACACCGGCGCGCTGCGCACCGCGGTCCTCGACGCCGTCCCGCAGCTCGACGACTTCGACTTCGACGCGCTCCGCGACACGCCGCCCGAAGAGGCGACGCAGGCGTTCGTGCCACCGATCGAGGCCGCCTACACGGCGCGCGAGGCGGAGCTCGGCGCCGAGCTGCTCCGCGAGCTCGAGCGCTTCATCGTCCTCCAGGTGGTCGACCAGCACTGGAAAGAGCAGCTCCACGCGATGGACGTGCTCCGCCAGGGCATCGGTCTGCGCGGCTACGGGCAGCGCAACCCGCTCCAGGAGTACGCCTTCGAGGCCTTCAACCTGTTCGAGGAGATGAAGGGCAACATCCGCCTGAACGTGGCCAAGCTGCTCTTCCGCGTGCAGGTGCAGACCGATCAGCGCCTCGAGCGCCGCCCGGCCGCGCGTCCGGTCACGCTCGACGCCGGCGGCGGGGTCTCCGCGCTCGCCGCAGCTGCGGGCCGCCCGGCGGCGGCCGGCGCCACCAAGACGGCGCCGATCACCGTCGACGCGAAGGTCGGCCGCAACGACCCGTGCCCGTGCGGGAGCGGCAAGAAGTACAAGCACTGCCACGGCCGCAACGCGTCGTGACCGACGGCGCGACCTTCGCCGAGCGCGTGCACGCCCGCGTGCGCGCGCTCGGCTCGCGCGTCTGCCTCGGCATCGATCCACGCCCGCACGCGCACCCGAGCACGCACCCCGAGCGCTTCGCCGGCGACCCCGCCAAGACGGCGCGTGCCGTCGTGGCCTACGTGCGCGCCGTGCTCGACGCGACGGACGACCTGATCGCCTGCGCCAAACCGCAGAGCGCCTTCTTCGAGGCGCTCGGCGTGCCCGGCGTCATCGCGCTCGCGCAGGTGCTCGCCGACCTGCGCGAGCGCGGGATCCCGGCGATCCTGGACGCCAAGCGCGGCGACATCGGCAGCACCGCCGAGGCCTACGCCGCCGCCTACCTCGCCGACGGCGTCTTCGCGGCCGACGCGCTCACGGTCAACGCGTACCTGGGGCTCGACACGCTCGAACCGTTCCTCGCCGCGGCCCTCGCCGGCCACCGCGGGCTGTTCGCGCTCGTCAAGACCTCGAACCCCGGCAGCGGCGACTTGCAGGACCTCGCCACCGAGGACGGTCGGAAGGTGCACGAGCGCCTGGCCGACGCGCTGGCGGCGCGCGCCGAGCGGCTGCCCGCGGACGCCGACGGCTACACGGCGCTCGGCGCCGTGGTCGGCGCCACCTACCCCGCCGAGCTGACGGCGGCCCGCGCCCGCCTGCCGCGCTCGCTGCTCCTGGTCCCCGGTTACGGCGCCCAGGGTGGGCGCGGCGACGACGTGGCGGGCGCCTTCGACGCCACGGGCGTCGGCGCGGTGGTCAACGCGAGCCGCACCCTCCTCTACCCCACCGCCGGCGACGACGTGGGCCCGGCGGCGCGCGCCGCCGCCCTCGCCATGCGCGACGACCTGAACCGCGCCCTCGAGGCGCGCGGGCGCTAGGAGCCTGTGTGCGTACTTGCCTGCATTG
>JARGGE010000528.1 GCA_029210865.1 Trueperaceae bacterium | reverse complement strand
CGCGACCACGAACGTGGCGAGGACGAGGTCGGCGTCGGTCAGGCCGAGCGTCGCCTGCAACCACGGCCCGTACGCGGTCACCTCCTTGCGCGCGTTCGGGTTGTGCGCGGCCTCGAGCACCACCCGGTCGCCCTCGGGCTCGTGGGCGACCACGCGCACCGCGTGCGCGTCGAACGCCCGCCGCACCGTGAAGCGGCGCCCGTCCACGCGCAGCGTGACCTCGCCGCGCTGCGCGCCGCCGCCCCACGGGCGGAAGCGCGCCCAGGTGAAGCCGTCGCGGTCCTGCACGTGCGGCAGCCCCCACAGCACCGCCACCAGCCCCAACAGCGCGGTCGACTTGCCCGCCTCGTTCGGTGCCACCCACACGCCGAGGCCCTCGGGGAAGGCGACCCGCAGGTCGCGGTGGCGACCGAAGCCCTCGAGGTGTAGCCGCTCCCACACGACCGCCGTCGCCGGCGCGCCGGCCACCGGCCGCTCGGTCGGCGATGGCGCTCCCGCCGCCGGCCCGCGAACGGCTCGCTTGAGCACGGCTCGCCCGCGCACCGATCGCCCGCGCTCCGACCGCCCGCTCACCGGTCCCCCTCGAGCGCGTGCACGCCGTAGCGCAGCGCCCGCGTCAGACGCGCGCGCTCGGCGTCGTCGGCGGCGGCGTCGAGCTGCGCCCGCAGCCGCCGCACGAACGCACCGAGCACCGTCGGTCGGGCCGCCCAGGCGTCGAGCAGGGCCGACGCGACGCTCGTCGTGGCGTCCTCCACCTCGAGGTGGAAGAAGGCGTCGGCGGCGCGCGCCTCGAGCGCGGCCGCGTCGAGGTCGAAGGCGACCGCACCGACGAGCCGGACGCGCACCAGCGCGTCGCCGTCGCCACGGTCGCGCACGTGCGCCAGGAGCGCGGGGGCGTCGTCGAAGGCGCCGACGTCCACCTCCAGCACCGCCAGCGGTTGCACGCGCGCCGGCACCTCGCGGACGCGCGCGGCGCCGGGTTCGAGGTCGACGAGCGTCCAGTGCCGGGCGCCGACGTCGTCGAGCCCCTTGCCGCCGACGCACCCGGGGTAGACCGCCGGCCCTCGCCGCCCCGCGTGCCGCTGCGGCACGTGCAGGTGGCCGAGCGCCACGTAGTCGAAGCCGGCCGCCGCGAGCGCGACCGCGTCGATGGGCAACGAGCGCTCGCCCGCGAAGGCGCCGCGCGCGCCTGGGCGCACGAGCGTGCCGTGGAGGATCGCCACGTGCAGGTCGTCGCCGTCGGCGCGTGGGAAGTCCGCGAGCGGCGTCGACGCGGGCGTGACGCCCCCGACGTAGGCGAGCCCCGCCACGTGGACCTCGCGACCGCCGAGGCGCAGGGTCGCCACCGGGCCGAACGTCGGGCGGTCGACGAGCACGCCCGGCCAGTTGTCGGCTTCGGTGCGGTACACGGCGTCCGCGTAGCTCAGCTCGTCGTGGTTGCCGGGGACGGTCACCACCGCGATGCCCGCGTCGCTCAGGCGGCGCAGCGCCGCCAGCGCCCGCGCCACCGTGGCCTCGCCGGGGCGGTGGCGCTCGAACAGGTCGCCGGCGATGAGCACGGCGTCGACGGCCTCGCTGAGCGCCAGCTCGACCGCTTGGTCGAGCAGCGCGTCGCGGCGCTCCCGGCGGACGCGGGCGCGGTCGTCCGGGAGCCCGCGCGGCGTCCACCCCAGGTGCAGGTCGGCGAGGTGCAGCAGGCGCGGCATGCGTCCCTACGGTACCCGCGGGTCGGCGGCGACCGCGACCGCGGGCCCGCGCCCGCCGGCGGGCGCGGCGCTCACGCCCCCCGCCGCCACAGCGGGTCGCGCGG
>JARGGE010000527.1 GCA_029210865.1 Trueperaceae bacterium | reverse complement strand
GCGACGTACCCTCCCGCTCCTCGCCTTCCTGCTCGCGACCTCCCTGGCCGCGGCGCAGTCGCTGACCTTCTGGACCACCGAAGAGCAACCCCGGCGCATCGAAACCCAGCAAGCGATCGCGGCGGCCTTCGAGGCCGAGACCGGCATCTCCGTGGCCGTGGTGCCCGTCACCGAGAGCAGCCTGGGTGAGCGCATGACCGCCGCCTTCGCTGCCGGCGACCTGCCCGACGTGGTCTTCCACCCCATCAACTACACGATCGGCTGGGCCGAGGCCGGCATCCTCGACACCGCCGCCGCCACCGAGTCGGTCGCCAACCTGGGCGTCGACACCTTCGGTGCCGGTGCGCTGGCGCTGATGTCCTACCAGGGCGAGAACACGGCGGTCCCGACCGACGGCTGGACGCAGCTGCTGCTCTACCGCGCCGACCTGTTCGCCGAGCGCGGCCTGGCCGCCCCCACGAGCTACGCGGCGATCCTCGAAGCGGCCCGCGCCCTGCACGATCCGCCGAACGTGTACGGCTTCGTCGCCGCCACCGATCCCAGCCAGGACTACATGATGCAGGTCGTCGAGCACCTGGCGCTCGCGAACGGCGTCCAGCTCATCGACGACGAGGGCAACGTCACCATCGACACGCCCGCCTTCGTCGAGTTCCTGGAGTTCTACAAGGAACTCGCCGAGATGAGCCCTCCGGGCAACCTCTACTGGCTGCAATCGCGCGAGCTGTTCCAGGGCGGTCAGGCCGCGATGGTCGTGTGGTCGCCCTTCATCCTCGACGAGCTCGCCGGCCTGCGCGACGAGGTCCCGGTGCTCGCCGACGAGGCGCATGAGCGCGGCTGGCTGGCACGCAACACCGGCTTCGTCACCAGCATCGCGGGCCCGAGCAACCCGGCCGGCTCCGGCTACGCGCAGGTCCAGGGGCTCGGCATCACCGTCGACGCCGACATCGACGCCGCCCAGGCCTTCGTCGAGTACCTCGTGACCGACGGCTACCTCGACTGGCTCGGGATGGCGGCCGAAGGCAAGTTCCCGGTCCGCAGCGGCACGCCCGCCGAGCCCACCCGCTTCGTCGAGGGTTGGGCGGCGCTCGAGGTGGGCGTCAGCGACCGCGCACCGCTCGGCAGCTTCTACGCGGCCGACGTGATCGACGACCTGGTCGCGGGCCTCGAGACCGGCGACCGCTGGGCCTTCCGGCAGGGCCAAGGCGGCCTGGTCACCAGCCTGTACGGCACCCGCGTGATGTCCGAAGCGATCCGCCGCTACCTCGACGGCGAGCTCACCGCCGAGGCGACCGCGGGCCTGATCCAGCTCGAGGTCGAGAGCCTCCGCTGACCGTTCGCACCCTCGCGGCCCGGGCTTCGGCCCGGGCCGCCCCTTCGTAGCTCGAACACGCGGCCGACGGCCCCGAGGCCACGACCCCCAGGCCCCCGGCCCGGGCCCGTCGCCGCCCCAGGAGGGCCCCGCATGGCGACCCGACGCATGACGCTGGCCGCGCGCGAAGCGCGCCTCGCGTACTGGATGCTGGCGCCGACGTTCGCCGTCATCCTCGCGATCGTGCTGTTCCCGGTGTTCCTCAACGTCTGGATCAGCTTCAAGTCCGTCACCCTCGCCGACCTGCGCGCCCCCGTACCGGTCGCCAACGAGCGGGTGCTCGAGACGCCCACCGCCGACGGCGATCCGTTGGTCCTGCGCCTCACGATGCGCAACGGCAGCCAGCGCGTCGCGCTCGACGACGTCGTCTGGACCAAGACCCTCCCGGCTGGCTTGACGCTCGCGTCCGACGAGCCGCGCTGCATCCAGACCGCAACGCTCC
>JARGGE010000526.1 GCA_029210865.1 Trueperaceae bacterium | reverse complement strand
GCGCCGCCGCGCCGACCCTACGCCGCGCACCTGCGCGGTGCGGCGCTCGCGCGCCGTGCCCCGCGCCGAGAGGACCCATGGACGCACGCATCACCGAGAAGCACGACGTCGCCGCCACGATCGAGATCACCGTTCCCGTCGACGTCGTCGACGCGACCTTCGAGCGCGTCTTCGGCGCGTTGGCGCGCCAGGTGCGCGTGCCCGGCTTCCGGCCCGGCAAGGCGCCCCGCGGCGTGCTGCTGCAGCGCGTCGGCGCCGACGCCCTGGCCGAAGAGGTGCGCGACGCCCTCGTCGACGAGCACTACCCGCGCGCGGTGCGCGAGCTCGACCTGACGCCGGTCCACGCGCACTTCCACGCCGAGACGCCGGTCGCCGGCGCCGCGTTCACCTTCACGGTCCACGCCGACCTGTACCCCGAGTTCACCCTCGCCGATCCCGACGGCATCGTGCTCGACACGGTGGCGCAGGCGGTCGGCGACGAGGACGTCACGGGCACCGTGGAACGGCTGCGCGAGGACCACGCGACGCTCCTCCCGGTCGATCGCCCGGTCGCGGCCGGCGACGTCGTCTACGTCGAGACGCTCGGCGAAGGAGGCGGCAGCTCCATGCCCGTCGACCTCGACCGCACGGAGCCCGAGCTGGCCGCCCAGCTCCTCGGCAAGGCCGTCGGCGACGAGGTCGTCCTCGACCTGGGCGCCGACCCCACCGCCGAGCCGAGCCCGCCCGCCGCGCCCGAGGGGGCCGAGCCCAGCGAGGACGCCGCCGATGCGGCCGCCGCCGCGGCCGAGCCGAGCGAGGACGCCGCCAACGCGGCCGCCGCCCCGGCGGAGCCGCCGCACCGCGAGCTCGCCGTCCGCGTGACCGACGTCAAGGAGAAGGAGCGCCCCGAGCTCGACGATGCCTTCGCGGCGACGCTCGGCTTCGCTACATGGGCCGAGGTCGAGGCCGAGGTGCGCCGGCAGCTCACGGCCGAGCGCGAGCGCGAGGCCTTCTCGGCCCAGCGCGAGGAGCTGGTCGAGAAGCTGATGGCGGCCACCGAGGTCGCCCTCCCGGCGGCGCTCGTCCGCCGCCGGCAGACCCATCTGCTCGAGGACCTCGCCCGCGACCTACAGGGCCGCAACCTGACGTTCGAGGGCTACCTCGAGCGGCTCGAGGCCGACGGCAAGCGCGAGGAGTTCGAGGCCGAGCTCCTCAGCGCGGCGGAGCGCGGCGTCAAGCGCGACCTGGTCCTCGAGCGCCTGCTCGAGGCCCACGGCGCGCCGCTCGACGACGCCGAGTTCGAGGAGGCGCTGCGCCAGCTCGCGCGCCGCGAGCGCATGGACGTCGCGCGCCTCGAGCGCGAGCGGGGCGACGAATGGCTCGAGAACTACCGCTTCCTGCTCGCCCGCGACCGCGCCCTCGAGGCGGTCGTCCGCGCCAAGACGGGCGGCGCTGCGCCGAGCGACGCCGCGCCGACGGACGCGCCCGAAGCAGCCGCCGACGGCGCGGCCCCCACGGCCGAGGGCGAACCCGCGGCCGACTGAACGCATCCGAGCGCCTCGCGTCGCCGGGGACGCCCTTCGCGGGCGTCCCCGGCGGTCGTTCGGATAAGGTGGTCGCATGCCCTTGATCCCCTACGTGATCGAGCAGACCGGCCGCGGCGAGCGCATGTACGACGTCTACAGCCGTCTGCTCAAGGAGCGCATCATCTTCCTCGGCACCGAGGTCGACGACGACGTCGCCAACGTGGTCTGCGCCCAGATGCTGCACCTGGCGGGCGAGGACTCGGACCAGGACGTGTGGCTGTACATCAACAGCCCCGGGGGCTCGGTCACGGCCGGGATGG
>JARGGE010000525.1 GCA_029210865.1 Trueperaceae bacterium | reverse complement strand
CGAGATGGTGCCGACGGGGAGGTTCGTGATGGCGAAGTTCGCCCGCTGCGCCTCGCCCACGCCGGTCTGGGAGACCACCACCGTGCCGGTCACCAGGTCCGTCGCGCGCACGTCCACGGCCACCTCCGCGGTGACGTTGCCGACCGAGACGCCGAGCAGTGAGACGCCAGGGCGCGCGATCGTCGCGCGCGTGACGGCGCCCGTGATCACGAAGCCGGCGCCAGCGGCCCTGGCCAGGGCCTCGGGCTCCATAGACTCCAGCCCCTGTTGGGCGAGGATGTTCACCAGTTCGCTGCGTTCGACGATCTGGTAGCAGCCGCTGTTCTGCAGCAGCGTGATCAGGCGCGCGGTGGCGGCGGTCTCCAGGCCGGTGACGTTGAGCCCGCCGGAGCGACCGGTCGTGTTCTCGAACTCGATGACGGCGACGACGGGGTCGGGGCTGTTCACGCAGACGCCCGGATTGACGACCGACTCCGAGCTCACGGCTTCGGTGGTGGGGGCGCAGGCAGCGAGCAGGCCGGCGAGGAGCAGGGCGAGCGGAAGGGTGCGTACGCGCATGGTGCCTCCGGGGGCGCCGTGAGGCGCGGTGGGTTAGTGGCTTCTACCATGGCACGTCCTTCGTTCATGGTCCGTGAACGGTGTCCTGGGAAGAATCGCTTGGTGGTACGCGTGGCGGTGGCCATTGTCGCGCTCGCGTGGGGACGCGCGCCGTACACTCCGCCCATCCAGCCGCCCGCCCGCGCGGATCACGCGCCACGAGCGGAGCCGCTGATGAGTCATCGCCGCCTGCCCTCGCACGCCGTCCACCGAGGTCGGACGTGGCTGCACGCCGTCCTCGCATTCTCGCTCGCCTGGATGGGTCCCGCGAGCTGGATCTCGGTGGGTGCGCAGGCCGACCCCGGCGCCGAGCTCCTCGAGGCCCGCGTGCGCCTGGCGCGAGCCTACGAGCCCGTCGAGGCGATCGCGAACCGCCTGGACCCCACTGCCTTCGACGTCGGCGCGCTGGCGTTCGAGCTCGCCTTCGAACTCGGTGACGACATCGTCGCCGAGGTGCACCGGCGCGTCCGCTTCGAGCCCTACGTCGGTGTCCTGCGTGGCGCTCAGGGGACGTTGGCGAGCGGCGCCGGCAACGCGCTCGACCAGGCGCTCTTGACCGCGGTGCTGCTCGGCGATGCGGGGTACGACACCGAGGTGCGGACCGCGCGGCTGGACGCGGCGGGCGCCGCGCTGGTCTGGGCGCGCGTCGGGACGGGTGGCGACGCGGCGCCGGCCGGGGCGACCGCGATCGGAACCGACGAGCTCCGCCCGACCTGGAGCGACGAGCCAGGCGCCCTCGACGAGGTCGGTGCGCTCGTCGAGCGCCGTGGCGACGAGATCGAACTGGACGTGGCCGCCGTCGAGCGACTTCTCGACGACGCGGTCGCGCTGACCGACGGGCTGGAGGCCACGATCGCTGACGCCGCCGGCGCGTACGCCTGGGTCGCGTACCGCCTAAGGAACGACGAGCCCTGGTCGGAGGCCCACCCCGTCTTCGGTGGCGACGCGCCGCCGGCGCTCGTCGGCCTCGAGGCCGAGGCCACCTTCGTCGGCGAGGTGCCAGCCGAGGTCCTGCACCGCGTGCGCATCCAGGCCTTCGTGGAGCGGAGCTTGGGAGGGCAGCTGAGCGAGACCCCGGTGATGGACCCGTGGGAGCGACCAGTCGCCAACGCGTACGGCGTCCCCCTCACCTACACCAACGCCGCCGACGGTGCCGGACGGGTCGAGGAGGGGAGCGACTCGGAGGCGATTCGTGCGGCGACCAGCTTCTTCTTCCCGATGTTCCAGGGCGATTTGCCCGACGGCG
>JARGGE010000524.1 GCA_029210865.1 Trueperaceae bacterium | reverse complement strand
ACGGCCGCCATGCGTTCAGGACGAAGGAGACCAGGCTTCCGACCGCGGCCAGCCGCAAGAACGCGGTGTACACCGCTCGCTTGCGCTCTGCCAGCTCGCGGCGCCAGGCGCTCGCTCGCGCATCTGGATCGGTCGCGAACGGACTGGGGACCATGGACCAGTATCGCACGCGGCCGCTCACGGAGGTCCTACGCGGCCGTCGCGCCCGGCCGGCCTCGCCCGCCATCGACGTCCGTCGGCGCCACGGGACCGACGCCAGGGGACCGACGCCGCCGGGTCAACGCCGCCGGGTCAAGGCGGCGACGACGAACACCGCCGCCTGCATCAGGATGATCGCGCTGCCCGTGGGGACGTCGGCGAGGAACGAAGCCAGCACACCGGCGACCGTGGTCGTCACCCCGATGGTCATCGCGCGCACGCTGGTGCCGGCGAGCGAGCGAGACCACAGCCGCGCGGCGGCGGCCGGGATGACCAGGTAGGCGGCCATCAGGACGATCCCGACGACCACGGCGCTCACCGACACGACCAGCGCGGCGGCGGCGAAGAGCAGGTACTCGAGCGCGCGCGTCCGCACCCCGTCCGTGCGCGCCAGCTCGTCGTCGAAGGTGGCGTAGGCGAGCCGTCCCCACGCGGCCGCGAGCGAGGCGATGACCACGATCGCGGTCACGGCGATCGCGATCAGCTCCCCCTGGCGGACGGCCAGGATGCTCCCGAACAGCAGGTCGAGCACGTTGACGCCCAGGTCGGCGTCCGGCGGGATGCGCGAGAAGAACAGCACCCCCAGGGCGACCGACACGGCGAAGAAGACGCCGATCGCGGTGTCGCTCGAGAGCTCGGTGCGGTCGCGCACGAAGGCGATCGCGAGCGCGGTCGCGACCGCGAAGGGCACCGCCACCCACAGCGGGTTGCGCAGGAAGCCGGCCTCGAGCAGGCCGGTCGAGACGACGACGAAGGCCCCCAACCCCATCCCGCCGAAGGACGCATGCGCGAGGCCGTCGCCCAGGAACGAGAGCCGCCGCTGCACCACGAAGGTGCCCAGCATGCCGCTCATGAGCGCGACGAGCATCCCCGCCAGCAGCGCCCGCTGCATGAAGGCGTACCCGAGGACCGACGTCAGGTCGCCCACGTCAGAACGCCACCGCGTGGGGGTGGCCGACGTGGCCGAACGCCTCCTGGAGGCAGGGTTCGCACAGCACGTCTTCGGGAAGGCCGTAGCCGAGCAGGCGGCGGTTGAGCACCAGGACCCGGCTCGCGTGGTAGCGCGCCGCCGCCAGGTCGTGGGTCACCATCGCCACGGTCGCGCCGGTGCGCGCCTGGTAGCGCTCGAGCAGGTCGTAGAGGTCGTGCTCGGCGAGGAAGTCGACGCCGGTGGCGGGCTCGTCGAGCAGCACCAGGTCGGGGTGGCGCACGAGGGCGCGCGCCAGGTAGGCGCGCTGCAGCTCGCCACCCGAGAGCTTGGCGAGCGGCCGGTCGGCGAGCCGTTCGGCGCCGACGTCGGCGAGCGCCTCGACGGCGCGCTCGCGCTCGGCACGCCGCACGCAGACGGGCCAGGAGCGCCGGACGCCCGACGCGACGAGCTCGACCGCGGTGGCCGGGAAGGTGCGGTCGAAGGTCTTGAGCTGCGGCACGTAGCCGATGCGCTCGGGGGCTTCGCCCGCGTCGGCGCCGAACACCGCCGCGTGCCCCTTGGTGGGCGCCACGAGGTCGAGCACCACCTTGACCAGCGTCGACTTGCCGGCGCCGTTGGGGCCGACGATCGCCAGGAAGTGGCCCGGCTCGAGGTCGAAGTCCACGCCGTCGAGCACGGTCGCCTCGCCGAAGCGCACCGTGACGCGGTGCACGTGCAGCGC
>JARGGE010000523.1 GCA_029210865.1 Trueperaceae bacterium | reverse complement strand
CGGTGCGGCGGTGGCGGCCGAGCTCAGGCAACGGGCGGCCGATGCGACCGCGCGGCGGACCGAGCTCGAGGCGCGCGCCGCGGACGCGACCGACGCGCTGCTGGCGCTGGTCGGCGCCGGACCCGACGCCGACCCGAGCGTGCAGGTCGCCGACCACTGGTGGGTCGTGCTGCGCGCGCCCGACGGTGCCCTGGTCGACCTCGACCCCACCCTCCCGGACGCTGCGCCGGGCGACCGCCTCGCCGAACCGGCCGGCCTCGTCGCGCCCGACGCCGTCGCGCAGCTCGCCGCCCTCGAGGGCAGCTGCCGCGACCTGAGCTGTGGCGACCGGCTGCACGTCGTGCGCGTCGGCGCGGTCGCCGAGGTGGTCGAGGACGGCGTGCTCGTCGAGCACGTGCTCCTCGACCAGGAGCTGCTGCCCGCCGACCTGCTCGGCGTGCCGCTCGCGCTGATCGTCGCGTCCGACGGCGACGACGACCTCGATCCGTTCGCGACGACCGCTCCGGCCGAGGCGCTGCACGCCGCGCTGCTGGAGCGCGGTGCCTGGCAGCCGGTTTTGCGCGTCGGCGCCGACGAGGTGCGCGGCCGCGCGGTCACGACCGCGGGCGCGGTGCAGGACTCGCTCTCGGGTGGCTCCGGTGGCGGCCCGCTGGGCGGGTTCGGTGGCGGGCTCGGCGGCGGATTGGGCTTGGGCGGTGGTGGCGGCGACGAGGCCGACGGCTTCACCGCGTTGTGGTGGACCTTCGAGGTGCGCACGCCGGGGGTGGGCGTGGTCGTCGAACGGCGAGCGGTGTTCGACCGACTGGGAGCGGCCGCGCGCGCGGCCGGCGGCGCGGTGGACGGCGCGCCGGAGGACGCGGTGCGGCTCGAGCGCGCGCTCGCGCTCGGTGGCCAGAGCGAGCTGGCGCTGCTGCCGGCGGCGCCGAGTGACGCGCTCCTCGAGACGCTCGCCGCCGCTCGGCTGTTCGCCGAACGCGAGGCGTGGATCGAGCTCTACGAACAGGGCACCGCGCTGCCGATGGCGGCCGTGAACGAGCGCCTGGTGGCGCTCGGCAATCTCCGCACGCCCCTGGAGCGGCTGGCGCTCGAGCGTGGCCGCGGCGCCGAACCGCAGACCGGGCTGTTCGTCGCCGCGTACCACACCCGCCTGCGCGCCGACCTCACCAGCGACCAGGCCTTCGACCTGATCGCCTCGCCCGGCGCCGGTGCCAGCGGGTTCGCGGCCCGGGTGGGCGCCGGCGCCCGCGACGCGGTGCTCGAGGCGCTGCTCGTGGCCGGGGGCGATGTGCTCGCCGACGCCTTCCGCGGCGCGCCCGAGGGCTGGGTGGCGCTGCGCGGCGCGGAGGGCGGCGGCGCCCTCGACCTCGGGTCGGCCGACCTCGCCGCGAGGGTCGAGGCCGACCTCGCGGCCGGGTTCGTCGTCGTCGTCCCGACGGAGGCCGAGACCGTCGGCTGGTGGCGGGTTGACCCCGCGACCGGCGCGACGGTGGCCATTGGCGACCGCGGCTGGGGCCAGGCGCTCGCCGGCTACGCCGAGCGAGCGAACATCGTCCTGCAGCTGCGCTCGGTGGTCAACCAGTACGCCTCGATGGGCCAGTGCCTCGGGATGGCGCTCTCGCAGCCGCTGCAGGGCGTCACCGGCGTGGGCGACGAGCTCGCCGAGTGCGTCTTCAACCTGGTGTGCGGTGCGGTCAACGGCGCGCTCTCGAACATCCCCTCGGGCGACCCGACCTGGACCACGCTCATCATCATGAACACGATCGACGCGCTGTGGGGCGGGGTGCCGGAGGCCGGCAGCGGCAGCTTCTGCGGAACCCTCTGGTCGCGGCTCGACGGGGGGTGAGCCGCGGCGGGTGCTGACCGCATCCGGCCCCGGGGTACTGGAGGTG
>JARGGE010000522.1 GCA_029210865.1 Trueperaceae bacterium | reverse complement strand
CGGCCACCCAGCCCGCGAGCGTCGTTGAGCCGACGGCGCGGTTCCCCGGACGGAACTCGGCCGCAGCCTACGGGCGCATCCAGGACCGGAAGCGGAACGGCCGCGTCGGCGCGGGCGCGGATCCAAGCGGCGGCGCGTTCGAGCACCTCGCCGCGCTGGTGCGCCGGGGTGCCCGCCCAGCCAGGGAAGGCGCGCGCGGCCGCGTCGACCGCGGCCAGCGCGTCGGCAGCGCCGCCGAAGGCGACGCGGTCGACCACCTCGCCGCGCCCCGGGTCGACCAGCTCCCAGACGCCGCCCTCGACGGCGTCGACCCAGCGGCCCGCGACGAACAGGCGCCGCTCGAGGTCGAGCTCGAGGAGCCCGCTCACCGGGCCGCCTCCGCGACGCTCGGGGACGCCGCCGCGCCGGCCTCGCCGAGCGCGACCGCCAGCGCCTGCCCCAGGACGCCCATGCCCTCGTCGATCTGCGCGTCGGTCAGGTCGAGCGGCGGCAGCAGCCGCACGCAGTTCCCGTGCAGGCCGGCGCGCAGCACGATCAGGCCGCGGCGCAGCGCCTCGGCGGTCGTGCGCTGGACCAGCTCGGGGGCCGGGCGCCGCGAGGCGCGGTCGGTCACGAGCTCCATCGCCAGCATCGGCCCCAACCCGCGCACGTCGCCGACCGCCTCGAAGCGCTCCTGGAAGCGCGTCAGGTGGCCGCGCAGGCGCTCGCCCACGGCGCGCGCGCTCGAGGAAGCCGGGGGCCGTGATCGCGTCGATCGCCGCGAGCGCGGCGACGCAGGCGAGCGGGTTGCCGGAGTACGTGCCGCCCAGGCTACCCGGATGCGAGCCGTCCATCAGGTCGGCGCGGCCCACCACGGCCGCGATGGGCATGCCGGCGCCGAGCGACTTGGCGGTGACGAGCAGGTCCGGGACCACCCCGGCGTGCTCGCCCGCCCAGAGCCGCCCGGTCCGCCCCATGCCCGACTGCACCTCGTCGGCCACCAGGACGACCCCGTGGCGAGTGCAGAGCTCGCGCAGCGCGCGCAGGAAGGCGGGCGGGGCGGGCACGAAGCCGCCCTCGCCCTGCACCGGCTCGACCACCACGGCCGCGAGGGCCGAGGGATCGACCTGCGCGACGAGCGCGCGCTCGAGGCCGGCGATCGCCTCGGCGACCACCTCGTCGTCGCTCAGGTGCGGCGGCCGCCGGTACAGGTCGGGGAAGGGGAGCCGGTAGACCTCGGGCGCGAAGGGGCCGAAGCCCTTCTTGAACAGCCCGTACTTGCTCGTCATCGCGAGCGTCAGGTTCGTGCGTCCGTGGTACGCACCCTCGAAGACGAGGACCGCGGGGCGCCCCGTGGCGGCGCGGGCGATCTTGACGGCGGTCTCGACCGCCTCGGCGCCCGAGTTCAAGAGGATCGCCTTCTTGGGGTCGTCGCCGGGGGCGATCGCCGCCAGCCGCTCGAGCAGAGCCACGTACGGCTCGTAGGTGCCGACGATCGCGCACAGGTGGACGAGCTCACCCGCCTGACGCCGCAGCGCCGCGACCACCGCGTCGGGGGTGTGGCCCACCGCCAGGGTGCCGATGCCGCCCGCGAAGTCGAGGAGCGTGTTGCCGTCGACGTCGACGACGGCGGCGCCGTGCGCGTGGGCGACCGCGACGTCGGTGAGCTTGGCCGCGCCGCGGGCGGACACCGCCTCGCGGCGGCGCACAAGCGCCAGGCTCTTGGGTCCGGGGACGTCGGTGACGAGCTCGATCAACGGCATGCGGCCTCCAGGGCGAGAGCTCAGACGGGGGTCGCCCTAGGCGGGGTCGCCCTAGGGGGGGTCGCCGGGTCGGTGGCGGCGGGGTGCGCGACCTCGACGCCCGCGCGCCGCAGCGCGCGCTCGAAGGCGGCGAGGGCGGCGTCGACCT
>JARGGE010000521.1 GCA_029210865.1 Trueperaceae bacterium | reverse complement strand
CCAGGCGAAGCGCGACGGAGACACGCTGGGCGGGGTCGTCGAGGCGCGCTTCCGCGGCCTGCCGGTGGGCCTCGGCAGCCACACCCAATGGGACCGCAAGCTCGACGGACGCCTCGCGCAAGCGGCCATGTCGATCCAGGCGATCAAGGGCGTCGAGATCGGCGACGGCTGGCACGCCGCCGGCGTGCGCGGCAGCGAGGTCCACGACGCGGTCTTCCACGACCCCGAGCGCGCCTACCACCGCGCGACCAACCGTGCCGGCGGCCTCGAGGCGGGGATGACCAACGGCGAGGAGCTGGTCGTGCGCGCGGCGATGAAGCCGATCGCGACCTTGATGAAGCCGCTGCCGACCGTCGACGTGGTCACCCACGAGCCCGCCGACGCCGCTCGCGAACGCTCCGACACCACCGCGGTGCCGGCCGCCTCGATCGTCGTGCTGGCCATGACCGCCCTCGTGCTCGCCGACGCGCTGCTCGAGAAGTTCGGCGCCGACACCGTCGCCGAGCTCCGCGAGCGCGTCGCCGCCCACCGCGCCTTCGTGGCGGCGTACTGACGATGCTGCGCCGTCACCTCCCCGACCGGCCCGTCACCTGGGTCGCGATGGCCGGCTTCATGGGCGCCGGCAAGAGCCGCATCGGCTGGGAGCTCTCGCGCCGCCTGCGGCTCACCTTCATCGACACCGACCGGGTGATCGAGCGCGTCGCCTGCATGCGCATCAGCGAGATCTTCGAGCTCTACGGCGAGCAGACCTTCCGCGATTACGAGACCGAGATCGTGCGCCGCTGCCTCAACCTCGACGAGGTCGTCGTCTCGACGGGCGGCGGCACCGTCGTGCGCGAGGAGAACCGGCGGCTCTTGCGCTCGCGCGGGCCGGTGGTCGTGCTCGAAGCCTCGCCCGAAACCGTCTACAAGCGCACCCGTCGCCACCGGCGCCCGATCCTCGAGACCGCCGACCCGCAGGCGCGCATCCGCGAGCTGATGACCGCCCGCGCGCCCTTCTACGACGACATCGCCTCCCTGAAGGTCAACTCCGACGGCCGCGAGGCGCACGACGTGGTCGACGACATCGTCGCGGGCCTCGAGGCGTGGGCGGCGGCCCACGCGAGCGACGCGCCCGCACGCCCGGACGGCGACGGCCCGCTCGGCCTCAGCGCCTCCGAGCTCGCGAGCCCGGAGCCTGCGCTGGACGAGGGGGAGGAGGCGGCCGAAGCCACCGCGGACGACGCGTCTGCGGCGGACCAGATGGCCGAGGGCTCCGCGGGCGGGGCGGCGCCTGCGAACGAGATGGCTGAAGCCACGGCGGACGGTGCGCCGGGTGCGGACCGGATGCCGGAGGCCGCCGACGGGCGCCGCTGGGTGCCGCGCGACCCGCGCCGGGACCGACGGTCGTGACCGAGCGCGTGCGCGTCGCGCTCGAGCCCGGCTACGAGGTCTGGGTGGGGGCGGGTGCCGAGGTGTTGAGCGATGCGCTGGCGAGCGTCGGCGCCACGCGCGCGTCCGCCGTCGTGGTCATCAGCGACGACCGCGTGGCCGCGGCTGGCCACGCCGCACGCGCTGCCGGCGCCTGGCAGGCGCTGGGTGTGCCGGTCCACGTCCTGGAGGTCCGCGCTGGCGAGGCCTCGAAGTCGATCGCGACGTGGGGCGGGCTCCTCGAACGGCTCGCCACCCTTGGCCTCGACCGCGACGCCTGGGTCTGCGCGGTCGGCGGCGGCGTCGTGGGCGACCTCGCCGGCTTCGCGGCCTCCATATACATGAGGGGCGTCGCCGTGGTCCAGGTGCCGACGACGCTTCTGGGCATGGTGGACAGCGGCATAGGCGGCAAGACCGCCGTGAACCACGTCAAGGGAAAGAACATGATAGGGAGCTTCTACCAGCCCGTCGCCGTGGTCG
>JARGGE010000520.1 GCA_029210865.1 Trueperaceae bacterium | reverse complement strand
GGCCGTTGCGCACGCTCGCCCGCGTGCACGTGCCGCTGCTCCGGGGGAGCCTGCTCACCGCGATGCTGCTCGTGTTCGTCGACGTGATCAAGGAGCTCCCCGCCACCCTGATCGTGCGTCCCTTCGACTTCGACACGCTGGCCGTCCGGGTGCACCGGCTGGCGTCGGACGAGCGCTTGGTCGAGGCCTCGGGGGGCGCGCTGATGATCGTGCTGGTCGGCATCTTGCCGGTGATCGTGGTGAGCACGGCGATCGCGCGGTCGCGCGACCGCGGCCAGTGAGGGCGCGCGGCCCCGCCGCCCATACCCGACCTTGACACTCGGGATTTCCACCTGCCATTATGTCGCTAATCCCAAGTGCATCACTCGGGATTAACCCCAATGCCATCGGCGCACGTGCGCCGACCGGAGGACCTCATGCCACGCCACCTGCTCCGCGCCCTCTCGATCGCATCGGTCCTCGCCCTCCTGGGCCTCGCCAGCGCCCAAGAGGTGGTCAACGTCTACTCCGCGCGCCATTACGACTCCGACCAGACGCTGTTCGACCTCTTCACCGAGCAGACCGGGATCCAGGTGAACCTCATCGAGGCCGGTGCGGACGAGCTGATCGAACGCATCCGCAGCGAGGGTGCGAACAGCCCCGCCGACGTGATCGTCACCGTCGACGCCGGTCGCCTGTGGCGTGCCGACGAGGCCGGCCTCCTCGCGAGCATCGACTCGGACGCGCTCGAGGCTGCGATCCCGGCCAACCTCCGCCACCCGGACGGCCGCTGGTTCGGCCTGTCGCTGCGCGCCCGCGGACTCGTCTACAGCGTCGACCGCGTCGATCCGTCCGAGCTGTCGACCTACGAGGACCTCGCCGGCGACGCGTGGCGTGACCGGGTGTGCATCCGTTCGTCGACCAACATCTACAACATCTCGCTCACCGCGTCGGTCATCGCCAGCGCCGGCGTCGACGCGGCCCAGGCGTGGGCGAACGGTCTCGCCCGGAACTTCGCCCGCAACCCGCAGGGCGGCGACACCGACCAGATCCGCGCGGTCGCCGCGGGCGAGTGCGACGTCGCGGTCGTGAACCACTACTACCTCGCCCGCCTGATCGCCTCGAGCGATGCGGGCGACCAGGCCGTCGCAAGGGCCGTCGGCTGGTTCTTCCCCAACCAGGACGACCGCGGCACGCACGTGAACGTCAGCGGCGCCGGCGTGGTCGCCACGGCCCCCAACCCGGCGAACGCGATCCGCTTCCTCGAGTTCCTCGCGACGCCCGAAGCCCAAACGATCTTCGCGAGCGCGAACCACGAGTACCCGGCCCTCGAAGGCGTGGCGGTCTCGGAGGCGGCCCAGGGCTTCGGGACCTTCCGGAGCGACGCGGTCAACGTGGCCGCGTACGGCGAGCACAGCGCCGAAGCGCTGCGCGTGATGGACCGCGCGAACTGGCCGTGAGGCACACCGTCCGGGCCGCCTGACCGGCGCAGGGCCACGCCCCTCCGGGAGCGACGCGCAGGCGCGTCACTCGGACGCTCGGCCCACCTCGAGCTCCACGGGGCCGAGCTCGTCACCGTCGACCACGGCGTGGCCGCGGGCGGTGCCGACGTCCTCAGGCGTCCACGTCCCCCGCCACTCGATCCCATCCGGGCTCGCCAACGCCACGCGAGACCCCGCGAGATCCAGTTCGACGGTCGTCGCTGCGAAGGCCGTGGTCACCCGCAACTCGACGGGCTCGCCCACGCGCGGCGCCACCCGCGCCAGACGCACCAGCGGTCCGTCGATGACGTCCAGGCGCACGAACGACTCGGCTGCTGCGCCGGGGCCCTGGGCCTGGGGGCCTATCTCTTCGAGAAGAGCGATGTGGAGTGATGGTGGCTCTAATATTTCTTGAAGGATAAGGGCCGCCAC
>JARGGE010000051.1 GCA_029210865.1 Trueperaceae bacterium | reverse complement strand
GTCGTTGTCGTCGTAGAGCACGATCAGCTTGCCGAGCCCGAGGTGGCCCGCCAGGCTGCTCGCCTCGCTCGAGACCCCCTCCATCAGGTCGCCGTCGCCGGCGATCACGTACGTGTAGTGGTCGACGACGCGCAGGTCGTCGCGGTTGAAGCGCGCCGCCAGGTGGGCCTCCGCGAGCGCCATCCCCACGGCCGTCGAGATCCCCTGCCCGAGCGGGCCGGTGGTGGTCTCGACGCCCGGCGTGTGGCCCACCTCGGGGTGGCCGGGGGTCCGGCTCCCCCACTGGCGGTAGCCGCGCAGGTCGTCCATCGAGAGGTCGTAGCCACTCAGGTGCAGCAGCGCGTACTGCAGCATCGAGCCGTGCCCGGCCGACTGCACGTAGCGATCGCGGTTCCACCAGTGGGGGTCGGTGGGGTCGTGGCGCATGGCGTGCCGGAACAGCACGTACCCCATGGTGGCCGCCCCCATGGGCATGCCGGGGTGGCCGTCGCCGGACGCCTGGGTGGCGTCGATCGTCAGCGCGCGCACCGCGTTCGCGGTGCGGCGCACGAGGTCGGGGGTGGGCAGCGTGCTCATGCGTCCTCCTGGGGCTCGTCGGGGAGCGGGTCGTGGCGGTGGCGGCGGCGCAGGATGTCCTCGCGGACGCGGGCGCCGATCGCGTGGTGGCGGCGGTCCTCGTCGCTCTCGAGCAGCAGCGGCGGGACCGGGGTGGGGGCGCCGTCCGCGCCCAGCGCGACGAAGTTGAGGTGACCGATCGTGCACAGGCGGCGCTCGCCGGTGAGCGGGTTCTCGCCGTGCACCTCGCAACGCACGATCATGCTGGTGCGCCCGGTCCACACGACCTTGCTCCGGACCTCGAGGATCTCGCCCACGTACACCGGGTTGCGGAAGTCGATCGGTTCGGCCGACGCGGTGACCACGGCGGTGCGCGAGTAGCGGTAGCACGCGATGGCGGCGTTGACGTCCATGAGCTCCATCGCGCGCCCGCCGAAGAGCGTGCCGTGCGTGTTCGCGTGGTGCGGGAAGACGGCGTCGACGGTGACGACCCAGTCGGCGCGGCGCGGTTGCTCGACGTCGACGGCGCGAGGGGTGCCCGGCGGTGCCGCGTGCGGGTGGGGCCCCACCCGGTGCGGGGCCGCGACGGCGTGCGGCGCGGCGCGCGACCCTGGAGCCGCGGCGTCCGGCGCCGTGGACGGCGCGTCGACGCCGCGGTCGTCGTGCGGCGTCGGCGGAGCGTCGGAGGCAGACATGCCTGAGCATAGCCCCGGCGGCGCTCGCGCCCGAGTGCTACCTTGTCGGTCATGCCCGCGCGCCGTTCTCGGCGCCGCCCCCGGAGGACCCCATGCTGCCCACCGCCTCGCACCGCCCGATCCTCCACCGCCTCGTGCCGGTGCCTCACCGCGGCCTGCGCACCGCCGTGCAGGTGGTGCTGGGCGTCGCGTTCCTCGCCCTGCTGGCGCAGGTGCGGATCGTCGTCGGCCCCGTGCCCATCACCGGTCAGACCCTCGGCGTGCTCCTGCTTGCCGCCGCTGCCGGCGGCCGCCTCGGTGCCGCGACGACCCTCGCCTACCTGGGCGTCGGGGCCGCCGGCCTGCCGGTCTTCACCGGCGGCGGTGCGGGCCTGAGCGCCCTCACCGGCGCGACCGCCGGCTACCTCGTCGGCTTCGTCGTGGCCGCCGCCGTCGTCGGCGCGCTCGCCGAGCGCGGCGGCGTGGCGGGCCCGGCGCGGGCGGCCGCCACGATGGTCGTCGGCAACGTCGTCATCTACGCCTTCGGGGTGACCTGGTTGGCGCAGCTCGCGCCCGACCTGCGCACCGCCTTCGCCTGGGGCGTCGCACCGTTCCTGGTGGGCGACGCGCTCAAGATCGCGGTCGCGACCGCGCTGTTGCCGCTCGCCGCCCGGGCCTGGCGGCCGCGCTGAGCACCGGAGGCTGGCCGTCGGGCGCGGCGCGGCGCCCGACGCCCGACGCCCACACGTAGGAGCGCCCCGAGCAGATGCTCGGGGCGCTTCGGTTGCCCGTCTCGAAGTAGAGGGATCCGCTCCGGATCCTTCACGAGGTGCGGGGCGTTACCCTCGACGGGAACCTCCACCGGTCACGTTAAGTCGTTTGATACGGACCACCTCCCTTCCGTGGTGCCAGCAACATAGGGCCTGCGCGACCCGGGCGGATGTGGCCTACTTTACGTTTCGTACACACCCGGCCCGGTCGAGGCGAGCGGGGGGCCAGCGGCCCCGGGTCGGACGCCGAAGGCGGCGGGTACGATGCCCGCAGACCCGCTCTGGAGGAACCCGTGCTCACGCTGCCCGAGAAGCTCCTGTTCGTCGTCTTCGCGGCCGCTTGCGGCTGGTACGCCTACGTCGGCTTCCGACGGGTGGTCCTCGTGGTGGGGCGCGGCGACCGCGCGTTCGCGCGCGACCAGCGCGCGTTCGCCATCCCGCGTTGGGACCGGCTGCCGCAGCGCGCCGGCTCCGCGCTCGTGCGCACCGTCTCGCAGGTGACCGTCTTCAAGGGGCGCCCGTGGGTGTCGTTCTTCCACTCGTTCGTCTTCTACGGGTTCGTCTTCTACCTGCTCGTCAACGTGGTCGACGGCATCAAGGGGTTGGTGGCGCCGGCCTGGTTGGCGTGGCTGCGCTTCGGCGTGGTCGGCGACCTGTTCCGCTTGGGCGCCGACGTCTTCGGTGCGCTGGTCCTGGTGGGCGTCGCTTGGCTGCTGGTACGGCGCTTCGGCGCGCGCGACCCGCGGCTGAGCCCGGGCGGCCCGCGGGTGCAGCTGCACGAGGCGGTCGCGAGCGGCGGCGTGCAGCGCGACAGCCTGATCGTCGGCGTCTTCATCCTGCTGCACGTGGGCTTCCGCCTGGTCGGCGAGGGCTTCCACCTGGCCGCCGAGGGGCACCTCGACCCGTGGCAGCCCGTGGCGAGCGCGATCGCGGCGGCGGTGGGCTTCGGCGAGGGGCGCATGGTCGGCTGGCACGTGGGCTGGTGGGGGGCGATCGGCCTGATCCTCGCCTTCCTGCCGTACTTCCCGCGCTCGAAGCACCTGCACCTGTTCACCGCGCCGGTGAACCTGGCGCTCGACCGCCGCATGCCCGACTTCACCCCCGTGCCCTACGGCGTGCTCGAACCGCTCGACCTCGAAGACGAGGAGGCCGAACGCTTCGGCGTCAGCCACCTCGAGCACCTGCGCGTGCCGCAGGTCCTCGACGCCTACGCCTGCATCCAGTGCCACCGCTGCAGCGAGGTGTGCCCCGCCAACCAGACCGGCAAGGCGCTCAGCCCGTCGGCGCTCGAGATCAACAAGCGCTACGAGCTGGTGGCGAACGCCGCCGGCTTCGCCGGCGGCGAAGCGAGCCCGCGGCCGCTGACCGCCTTCGCGATCGCCCCCGAGGCGGTCTGGGCCTGCACCACCTGCGGCGCCTGCATGGACGTCTGCCCGGTGGGGTGCGAGCCGATGATCGACGTCGTCGACCTGCGCCGCTACGCGGTCATGACCGAGGGCGACTTCCCCGACGCGCTGCAGGCGGCGTTCCGAGGTATGGAGCGCAACGGCAACCCGTGGGGCCTGGCGCCGGACAAGCGGCTCGACTGGACCGAGGGCCTCGACGTGGCGGTGCCGACCGTGGCGGAGCGCCCCGACTTCGAGGTCCTGTTCTACGTGGGGTGCGCGGGCAGCTACGACCCGGTCGCGCAGGCGACCACGCGCGCGATGGCGCGGCTGCTGGAGCGGGCCGGCGTGCACTACGCGGTGCTCGGCAAGGGGGAGCGCTGCACCGGCGACCCCGCGCGCCGCGCCGGCAACGAGTACCTCTACTACCAGCTCGCCAGCGAGAACGTGCTCGTGCTGAACGAGGCGCTCGCGGCGCACGCCACCGACGCGTCGAAGCGCAAGAAGGTGGTCACCGCCTGCCCGCACTGCTTCCACACGCTCGCGGCCGAGTACCCGCAGCTCGGCGGCGACTACGACGTGATCCACCACACCGACTTCCTGGCGATGCTCGTCGCCGAGGGGGCGCTCCCGCCGGTCGCCGGCGACCAGCGCGTCACCTTCCACGACCCCTGCTACACGGCGCGCCACCACGGGATCGTCGAGGCGCCGCGGCAGGTCTTGGCCGCCGCCGGGGCGCAGCTCACCGAGATGCCGCGGCACGGGACCAAGAGCTTCTGCTGCGGCGCGGGCGGGGCCCAGTTCTGGAAGGAGGAGGAGGACGGCGACGCCAAGGTGGCCGACGTGCGCTACGCGGAGGCGGTCGCTACCGGCGCGAGCGTGGTCGCCACCGGCTGCCCCTTCTGCCGCTCGATGCTCGGTTCGGCCACCGAAGCGCAGGTCGAGGGGGCGGTGCCGGTGCGCGACGTGGCGGTGCTGCTCGCGGACGGCATCGAGCGCGTCGAGGCGCGGCTCGCGGCGGCCCGGCCGGACTGAGAACCATCTCATCGCCCCCCCACGGGTGCGGGCTTACGATGCGGCCCCGCTTGGGCGCACCGTCGGTACGGTGCGGCGGCCATCCGTCGACCCCGCGTCGACGGACCCCGCGGCGCAGCGTCGCCCCCGCCGGGTAGGAGCGCGATCGTGTCCAGCCCCGCCTCGGGCGCCGCCGTCGACATCGGCCCCCTGTTCCACGCCAACCCGCAGCCGCTGCTGCTGGTCGACCTGGCGACGTGGCGAATCCTCGAGGTCAACGACGCGGGTCTGCTGCTGTACGGCTTCCCGCGCGAGACCCTGCGGCAGATGCGCCTCGCCGAGCTGTGGATGCCGGGGGCGGCGCCCGCCGACCTGCCCGAGCGCCTCGACGCGCCGGTCGATCCCGATCGCATCGAGCAGCACCGGACCCGCACCGACGAGCCGGTCTGGGTGTCGGTGGCGGCCCACCGGGTGGCGGTCGGCGACCGCGACGTCGCGCTCGTGAGCGTCCAGGACCTCACCCAGCGGGTGCGCGCCGAGGAGGCCGCGCGCCGCAGCGAGCGCTTCTACCGCGCGATCATCGAGAACGCCTTCGACGGCGTCAGCCTGATCGGCGCCGACCTCAAGGTCCGCGAGGTGGGCGAGATGGCCGCGCGCACGCTCGGCTTCCGCGCGCCCGAGCTCGAGGCCCGCGACCGCCGCGACCTGATCCACCCGAACGACCGGCGCGTGTTCGCCGACGCCGTCGACCGGCTGCGCGGCCGCCCGGGCGAGCGCGAGAGCGTCACCTACCGCACGCGCGACGCCAAGGGGCGCTGGCACTGGCTCGAGGGGACCGTCACGAACCTGATCGAGGACCCGGCGATCGGCGCCTACGTGCTCAACTACCACGACGTCACCGCCCGCGTGCGCGCCTCCGAAGAGGTCGCGCACCTCAACGCCCAGCTCGAGCGGCGGCTGCAACACCTGCAGGCGCTGCGGCGCATCGACATGGCGATCACGAACGCGATCGACGTCGGCCTGGCGCTCGACATCTTCCTCGAGCAGGTGCAGGCCGACCTGCAGGTCGAGGCGGCCGGCGTGCTGCTCTACGACCCGCACGCGCAGACGCTCGAACCCGCCGCCGCGCGCGGCTTCGAGACCCCGCTCGCGAAGGGGCGCGTGCGCCTGGGCGAGGGACTCGCGGGCCACGCGGCGCTGGAGCAGCGCACCGTGCACGTCCCCGACCTGCGCTCCGACGAGCGCGACGGCGCCGTCGTCGACGTCGCCGACCAAGCGGGCTACGTGGCCTACTGGGCGGTCCCGATGCTCACCAAGGGGCAGCTGCAAGGCGTCATCGAGCTGTACGCGCGGCGCCCGCTCGTCCCCGATGCCGAGTGGTTCGAGTTCCTCGAGACCTTCGCCGACCAGGGGGCGATCGCGGTCGAGAGCGCGCAGCTGTTCCGCTCGCTCGAGCGCTCGAACGTCGACCTGCAGCTCGCCTACGACCGCACGATCGAGGGCTGGGCGTACGCGCTCGACCTCAAGGACGAGGAGACGGCGGGCCACTCCAAGCGCGTGACCGCGCTCACGGTGCGCATGGCGCAGCGGCTCGGGATGGACGCCAAGGAGCTCGTGCACGTGCAGCGCGGCGCGCTCCTGCACGACATCGGCAAGATGGGGGTGCCCGACAGCATCCTGCTCAAGCGCGGCAGCCTGACCGACGCCGAGTTCGCCGAGATGCAGCGGCACACCGTCTACGCCTACGAGCTGCTCTCGCCGATCGACTTCCTGCGGCCCGCCCTCGAGATCCCGTACGCCCACCACGAGAAGTGGGACGGCAGCGGCTACCCGCGCGGGCTGCGCGGCGAGCAGATCCCGCTCGCGGCCCGGATCTTCGCCATCGTCGACGTCTACGACGCGCTCACGAGCGATCGGCCCTACCGCGCCGCGTGGGACCGCGAGACCACCCTGGCCTACATCCAGGAGCAGGCGGGCAGCCACTTCGACCCGCGCCTGGTCGAGGCCTTCATGGCGATGGTCCGTGCCGACGCTTGACGGCGCGCCTCCGGGCACGGGGCGACGCGGCCGACGAGCTCGGGGCACCGAGCCCGCGGCAGGACCGATGGCCGACGTGGCCGGTCGCGGGCCGGTGCTAGCCTCGGCGGCGTGAACGGTCGCGCCCGCCTCCTGCTCTTCGCCGTCCTGCTCGTCGCCGCCGGCGTCGGCGCCTACACCCTCGGCACCCGCCTGCGGCCGCCGGGTGAGCTCGCCGGTACCGCGCTCCAGAACCCACCGGCGGTGGGCGGCGTCGAGCTCGTCCACGTCGATCGGGGCACGCTCACCCTGCGCGAGGCGGCCGGCGACGTGCCGGTCACGCTCGTCTTCTTCGGCTTCACCCAGTGCCCCGACGTGTGCCCGATCACGATGGCGCGGCTCGCGAAGATCTACCGCGACCTCGGCGAGCCCGAGGGTGTGCAGGTCGTGATGATCACGGTCGACCCCGAGACCGACACCCCGGACGTCGTCGCGCGCTACGCGGCGGGCTTCCACCCCGACTTCCTCGGTCTGGGGGGCAGCAACGCACAGATCGCGGTCGCGGCGCGCACCTTCTACGTCGGGTACGCCTCGTTGGGGGGCGGTCAGTACACGCACACGGACGTGGTCGCGGTGGTCGATCGCGAGGGGCGCATGCGCTACGTGTACGGCAACGACCGCGTCCCGCAGTTCGAGGTCGACCTGCCCGAACTGCTGCGGATCCTGTAGGCGCCACGCAGCGCCGAGGCGCGCGGTCGCTCACGGTGGCGCGGACCGGTGCGCCTCCGCTCGCGGCGTTCAGTTCAGGAGCGGTCCGTGGGCGGCGTCGCGCAGCCGGGCGGGGTCGAAGCGGTAACGACCCCGCGTGCCTTCGACCAGCCCGCGGCGGCGCAGGTCGGAGAGGGTGAGCGTGGTGGTCTCGCGCGCCGCGCCGACCAGGGCGGCCAGGTGCTCGTGGGTCAGGGGCAGGGTCAGCCGCACCGTGCCGTCCTCGGTGCGCTGGCCGAAGCGTTCGCCCAAGCGCGCGAGCGTGCGCGCCAGCCGGGCGGCCACGGGAAGGTCGACGTCCTCCAGGGCTTGGCGCAGGCGTCGGGCCTGGTCGCCGAGCGCGCCGGCCACGGCGTCGCCACCCGGTCCGTGGCGGGGGTCGAGCGCGCGCACCACCACGGCCGCGCCGAGCGCCTGGGCGGTCTCGCCGTAGCGATCGGCGCCCGGGTCGAGCGCGCCGAGCAGGTCGCCGGGCCCGGCGATGCCGATCAGCCGCTCGCGCCCGGTCGGCGAGGCGATCGCCAGGGTGAGCAGGCCCGCCTCGACGGCGTACACCCCCGTCGCGCCCTCGCCGACCAGGTACAGCGCCTCGCCGCGCGCGAGGACGCGCGCCGGCACGGCGTCCGACCACGGAGCGAGCGGTTCGTGCCGTGGCGGCCGCAGGGTGGCGCCGGTGGCGCCGGTGGCGTCGGTGGCGCCGGTGGCGCCGGTGGCGCCGGTGGCGTCGGGGACCATGCGCGAATCATACGCACGGTTGGGCGCTCGCCCACGTGACCCGGTACGATGGTCGGCATGGCCGAACCCGATCGCGCCCAGGGCGTCCCGTCCGCGCCTCCGCCGGCGAGCGACGAGATCTCGTTGCGCGAACTGTACCTGGTGCTGCGGCGCCGGGCCGTCTGGATCGTGCTGGCCGCGCTCGTCGCCGGGGGCATCGCCGCCGCCGTCATGGCGCTGCGCCCGAGCGTGTACGTCGCCGAGGCGAGCGCCGTGGTCGCGCGCACGCCCGTGAGCGTGGCGGGCGAATCCGGCCTGCAGTTCCGCCCCGAGCTCGACGTCACCTTCGAGACCTACTCGACGCTGGCCTTCAGCCGCGGGGTGCTCGAAGAGGTGCTCGAGGCCGTGCCGAAGGCCGGCCTTACGCTCGGTCAGGCCCGATCCGCGTTGACGCTCGAGCGGCTGGCCGGCTCGGCGAACCAACCTTCGTCGCTGCTGGCGGTCGCCCACCGCGCACAGGGTAGCGACGGCACCGTGGCCGCGGCGCTCGCGACGCGGTGGGCGGCGGCGACGATCGGCACCGTCCGAGCGCTGCTCACCGAGAACCTCGATTCGGTCGAGACGATCACCGGCCGCGAGCTCATCGCTTCCCGGGCCGCCCTGGACGCGGCCGAGACGGCCCTGGTGGCCTACCGGGAGGCGAACGAGGCCGAGGCGGACCCGCTGCGGCTGGAGAGCCTGCGGGAACGGTCGGCGATCTTGGCCGCTCGCGGCGACGAGCTCACCCGCATGATCGGGTCGCGCGAGGCCGAGCTCGCGAGCCTGCAGGCGCGCGGCGACGCGACCGCGACGGTGGTGCTGAACGATGCGCCCGACGTGGTGCTGAGCGTGGCGGGGGCGGTGTGGGCGCTCGAGGCGCAAGTGGCCGGGAACCGGGCCGAGCTGGCCCAGCTCGCGGCCCAGCAGACGGCGCTGCACGAGGAGATCGCCCGATCGAGCGCGGTGGTGGCGCGGGTCGAGACCACCGTGGCGGGGTTGGAGCGCGCCGTGCTGCGCGCCGACGCCGAGGTCGCCGCGCTCGCGGCGATCGAGCCCACGGTGGCGTACGTCGCGCAGCTCGCCCCCGCCGGGGCGCGGGTCCTGAGCGACGCCGCGGTGCCGGCGATGCCCGAGGGGCGGTCGACGCTGCTCGTCGCGCTGCTCGCGGCGGTCGTCGTGGGCTTCGCGGGCGTGGTGGTGGCGCTGCTGGCCGAGGCCGTGCGCGACCCGGCGGCCTGAGCCCGCGCGTGCGCCTCGCCGTCCTCGCCGACGTCCACGGCAACCTCGCCGCCTTCGAGGCCGCGCTCGCGGCGGCCCGCGCGGCCGCGCCCGACCTGCTGGTCGTCGCCGGCGACGTGGTGAACGGGGCTCCCGATTCGCGGGCCTGTTGGGCCCTGGCGCGCGCCGAGGCCGACGTGCTGCTGCGCGGCAACCACGAGCGCTACGCCTTCGACCGCGGCACCCCGGCGGGCGATCCGGCGTGGACCGGACCGCGCTTCCGCCCGCTCGACTGGACCGCGCGGGAGCTCGACGGGCTGCTCGACGAGCTGCGCGCCGTGCCGATCGCCGCGACGATCGAACCGGACGTCCGGGTCATGCACGCGACGGCGACGGACGACGCCACGTCGTTGTTCCCGTGGTCCGTCGACGCCGAGCTGGAAGCGGCCTTCGCGGGGCTCGGCGCCGCGCTCAACGTGCGCGCGCACAACCACCTGCCCTGGCAGCGTCCGCTCGCGGACGGGCGGCAGGTGGTGAGCGTCGGTGCGGTCGGCCTGTCGCTGGTGGGGCGGACCGAGGCGCAGTGGGCGGTGTTCACCCGGCGCGGCGCGGGGTGGCACGTGGCGCACCGCAGCGAGCGCTACGACGTCGCGGCCACGGTGCGGCGCTTCCACGAGAGCGGCTACCTGGACGTGGCGGGGCCGGTGGGGGAGCTGTTCTTGCGCGAGGTCGCCACCGGCACCCACCACCTGGTGCCGTTCTTCCGCTTCGAGCGCGCCTGGCGCCGCGAGCAGCCGCCGTTCGCCGACGAGGACGCGGCGCTCGCCGCCGCCGTGGACGCCTACCTCGGCCGCCGCTAGGGCGCGGGTGACCGGCCTCGACGCCTACGCCGGCCGCCGGTAGACCACCCGCCCGCCGACGAGCGTCGCGCGCGGCCAGCCGCGCAGCACCTCGCCCGCCCAGGGCGAGAACTTGGCCTTCGAGACGAAGCGTGTCGGGTCGACCGGCGCCTCGCCGTCCAGGTCGAGCAGCACCAGGTCGGCGGGCATGCCTGGCGCCAGGGTCGGTTCGGTCCAGCCCATCACGCGCGCCGGCCCGCCCTGCATCAGGTCGAGGAGGCGCCCGAGCTCGACCTGGTCGGTCGCCACCAGGCGCGTGTAGAGGAGCGGGAACGCGACCTCGATGTTGGGGAGCCCGAAGGGCGCCTCGAGCAGGTCACGGTCCTTCTCGGCGCGCGTGTGCGGGGCGTGGTCGGTGCCGATGCAGTCGACGACGCCGCGGTTCACCGCGTCGATCAGGTAGGCGACGTCGGAGGCTTCGCGCAGAGGCGGTGCCACCTTGAAGACCGGGTCGAAGGCTCGCAGCGCCTCGTCGGTGAGCGTCAGGTGGTGCGGCGTCACCTCGACGGTGATCGGCGCCCCCTCGCCCTTGAGCCACTCGACCACGCGCATGCCGCGCTCGCTCGAGACGTGCGCCAGGTGCACGCGCGCGCCGGTCATGCGCGCGATCTCGCCGTCGCGGAAGAGCATGACGGCCTCGGCCTCGGCCGGGTTGCCCGGCAGCCCGAGCTCATGCGACACGCGGCCCTCGTGCATGACGCCGGCCTGACGCAGGCCGGGCTCCTCGGAGTGGGTCTGCACCACCAGACCGAGCTCGCGCGCGTACTCGCAGGCGCGCCGCTGCAGGTGGGCGTCGGCGACCGGGATGCCATCGTCGGTGATCATGACCGCCCCCGCCGCCCGTAGCGCGGCGAAGTCGCTCAGGCGCTCCCCCTTCAGGCCGATCGAGAGCGCCGCCGCCGGGCGCAGGCGGGCGAGGCCGAGCGCCGCCGCCCGGGCGACCAGGTCGGCGACGATCGAAGGGTCGTCGACGGTGGGGTTGGTGTTCGCCATCGAGACCACGGTGCCGAAGCCGCCCGCGACGGCCGCCCCGAGCCCGCTCGCGAGGTCCTCCTTCTCCTCCTGCCCGGGGACGCGCAGGTGCACGTGCGGGTCGAGGAAGGCGGGGGTGGCGACGAGGCCACGGGCGTCGAGCTCGACGTCGGCGGCGCCGCCCAGGTCGATCCCCTCGATCGCGCCGCCGGCGAGCCACAGGTCGACCCAGCCGCGGACGACGTCGAGGCGGGCGAGGGCCAGGCGGGTCTCTTGCTCGCGGAGGGCGAATTCGGCGTCGAGGAG
>JARGGE010000519.1 GCA_029210865.1 Trueperaceae bacterium | reverse complement strand
GTGGTACCGGTCGGGGTCGAGCAGCCGTTGCAGGTCGAGCGCGTTACCCAGCTCCTCAGAGGTGGTCTCGCCGTTCTCGTCAGAGTCGAGGATGGCGGTGAGCGCGAGCAGGGCGACGAGGGCGAGGGCGGGCAGCGGTGGGCGCGGGTGCATGGGGCGATCCCCTCTCACGGCGCGGCGCAGCGGAAGCCCAGCGAGGGGCCCACGCCGTTCGCAGCGGCGGCGGTGCGGACGGTGACGCGCAGGAAGGCGGCGTAGTCGCGGCGGTCGCTCGCGCCCTCGGCCGCGCCGCCGCAGACGGCGGCGAGCCGGTCGTCGTCGTCGTTGCGGCCGTCGAGGGCGGCGAGGCCGCGGTGCGCGTCCTCGATCCACTCGAAGGTGCGGTGCAGGTCGTGGAGCCCGAAGGCGTTGGGGGCGTCGCGACCCACCGGCTCGGGGCGGGCGGCCATCGTCCGCGCGAGCACCTCGGCCAAGAAGCGCGCGTCGCCGCGACCGTCGGGCTCGGTGGACGAGGCACGGGCGGCGAGCTCCCATTCGGCCTCGGTGGGCAGGCGCGCTCCCTGCGCCTCGCAGTAGGCGCTCGCGGCGAACCAGGACACGTAGGCGACGGGGGCGTCGGGGTGGGCGTCGCCGAGGTCCTCGGCGCCCGCCCAGTGGCTCAGGTACCCGGCCGTCGCGAAGAGCTCGGGAACGCGGTCGCGGCGCCAGTCGGGCTCGGCGCGCACGAAGGCGAGGAAGTCGGCGTTGGTGACGGGGAGGGCGTCGAGGGCGAAGGGGGCGACCTCGACGGGGCGCTCGCCCGCGATCGCCACGAAGGGCTCGTAGCGGCCGCCGGGGACCGGCCGGCGGGCGGCCGCCGCGCGGGCGGCGACCTCCGTCAAGGTGGCTGCCGCGGGCGCCGCCGCGACCGCTCCCTGCGCCTGCGCCGCGGGCGCCGCCGCGACCGCTCCCTGCGCCTGCGCCGCGGCCGCGAACGGCCCCCCTGCCGCGACGATCCCCAGGAGGAGCGTCGCGGCGAGGAGGCGGGGGCGCAGGTGGCGGGCCATGGCGGCTCCGCGGCGGTGGCCGCGTTCACTCGCCTTCGGGGGCGTAGGGGCGCACGTCGCGGTAGGCCTCGAAGACGTCGGGGTCGCCCTCGCCGGTCACGACGATGGTCCCCAGAGCGCCCTTGTTGAAGGCCCGGAAGATGCTGTGGTCGACCAGGATGTAGGTGGCGGGGACGTCGAAGGTGAACTCGACGAGCGTGGACCCGCCGGCTGGGACCAGCGTCGTCTGGACGTGGTGGTTGGCGACCGCCCCGCCCTCTGGGTACACGGTCTCGAAGATCTCGCCGATCACGTGGAAGCTCGAGGCGAGGTTGGGGCCGCCGTTGCCGAAGAAGATGCGCACGTCGTCGCCGACCTTCGCGGTGGGGGCGTTCTCGCCGGTCATGCTGCCGACGCGGCCGTTGAACACGACGTAGCTCGGGTCCTCGTCGATCGCGCGTTCCATGTCGAACGGCTGGTGGCCGGTCGCGCCGAAGTCGCCGGCGGTGTAGAAGTCGCCCTGGACCACGTAGAGCTCGAGGTCGACGGGCGCCCAGCCCTCGGCCGGCTCGACCACGATCAGGCCGTACATCCCGTTCGCGACGTGCATCCCGACCGGTGCGGTGGCGCAGTGGTAGACGTACACCCCCGGTTGGAGCGCCGCGAAGCCGAAGCCCGCCTGCTGGCCGGGCATGATCAGCGTCGCCTCGGCCCCGCCCCCCTGACCCTTCACGGCGTGCAGGTCGATGTTGTGGGGGAAGCGGCTGTCGGGGTGGTTCTGCAGGTTGATGGTGACGTAGTCGCCCTCGCGCACCCGGATCATCGGGCCGGGGACGCTGCCGCCGAAGGTCCAGAAGTCGTACGTGACGCCGTCGGCG
>JARGGE010000518.1 GCA_029210865.1 Trueperaceae bacterium | reverse complement strand
CCTGGTCGAGCCGGCCAGCGGCGCACCGTTTGGGAGCGCCGCGGACACCGACGCCGACATCGCGCGCGCCGCGATCGACGTCGCCTGGACCGCGTTCGAGTCGTGGCGCGCCGTCAGCCCCTTCGAACGCGCCGCGGTGCTGCGACGCTGGTACGACGGTCTCGTCGCGCACGGCGACGAGCTGGGCGAGCTCATGGCGCACGAGATGGGCAAGCCGCTCAAGGAGGCGCGCGGCGAGGCGCTCTACGCCGCCGGCTTCGTCGAGTGGTACGCCGAGGAGGCCAAGCGCGCCTACGGCGAGTGGGTGCCGACGCACGTCACCCACAAGCGCATCGTCGCGATGCGGCAACCGGTCGGGCCGGCCTACGCGGTCACCCCGTGGAACTTCCCGGCGGCGATGATCACCCGCAAGGCGGCCCCCGCGCTCGCCGCCGGCTGCCCGATGATCGTCAAGCCGGCCGAGCAGACCCCGTTCACCGCGCTGCGCCTCGCCGAGTTGTGGCTCGAGGCCGGCGGCCCCGAGGGGACGCTGCAGGTGCTGCCCACGTCCGACCCCGTGCCGGTCACCGAGGTCATGATGGCCGACCCGCGGATCCGCAAGGTGACCTTCACCGGCTCCACCGAGGTGGGCCGCATCCTGTACCGGCAGTCGGCGCAGACGATCAAGAAGCTCTCGCTCGAGCTCGGCGGGCACGCCCCCTACCTGGTCTTCGACGACGCCGACCTCGACGCGGCGGTGCGCGAGGTGCTCGCGTGCAAGTTCCGCAACGCGGGCCAGACCTGCGTGTGCACCAACCGCATCTACGTCCAAGACGGCATCCACGACGCCTTCGTGGCCGCCTTCGCGACCGCGGTGCGCGGGCTGAAGCTCGGCGACCCGCTCGCCGACGGCACTGACGTCGGCCCGCTCGTCGACGCCCAGGGGATGGCCAAGGTGGAAGCGCACGTCGCCGACGCGGTCGCGCGCGGCGCCACGGTGGTCGTCGGCGGCGCCCGCCGCGAGGGGCTCTACTTCGAGCCGACGCTGATCACCGGGGTCGCCCCCGGCATGCAGCTCATGGAGGAGGAGACCTTCGGACCGGTCGCGCCCGTCCTGCGCTTCGCCACCGAGGCGGAGGCCATCGAGCGGGCGAACGCGACGCCCTTCGGCCTGGCCTCCTACGTCTACACCCGCGACCTCGCCCGCGCGATCCGCGTCGCCGAGGCCCTCGAGTACGGCATCGTCGGCGTCAACGACGGGGTGCCGTCGGTGCCGTACGCCCCCTTCGGCGGCGTCAAGCAGTCGGGCATCGGCCGCGAGGGCGGCCCGTGGGGCCTCGAGGAGTACCTGGAGACCAAGTTCGTCTCGTTGGGGATCGGTTGAGCGACGCGAACGAGCGCGCGGCAGCCGCGCCGGACGCGGCGGACGCCGGCCCGGACGCGCTCCTCGCCGCGCTGCTCGCGGCGCTGCGGCGTGGCACCGACGCCGGTGCGACGGCGCTGTACGCCGCCCTGACGCTGCGGGCGCGGGCACCGCTGGGCGACGTCGACGGCGCCCGCCGGGCGCTCGCGAACGCGCTGCTCGCGCCGTTGGCGGTCGCCACGAGCGTGGCCGTGGCGCCGTGGGACCGACGCGGCGCTGCAGCGCGCACCACCGTCGCCGTGGACGGCCCCGCGGGGCCGGCGCGGTACCTCGTGTCGGCCCGCGCCGATGACGACGGCTGGCGGCTGACCGGTCTGCGCCGCGACGACCTACCGCTCGCCTGAGATCCGCGCGCTCGTCAGCGGATCACTTGGACGACCAGCGCCACCGGGCGCTCGACGCCGGTGCTGGCGCGGACCCGTGCCCGCAGCGCGGTGCCCCCCTGGCGCGCGTCGGCCGGGACGTCGAGGCGCAGCAGGACCTCAAGGCTGGTGTCGGAGCGAGGACGCGCGACCGCGCTCGC
>JARGGE010000517.1 GCA_029210865.1 Trueperaceae bacterium | reverse complement strand
CCGTCTCGTGTGGCACCGGGGCAGCCATGCGCGTGCCGCGCCCCGACGCCCCCCTGACCCGCGCCCGGTAGGCTGACCCCCGGACCCGGCGCCCACGCGCCCCCGCGATCTCCCGATGCCCGACGCCACGGGTCCCCGAGGTGCCCATGCCCCGTTCCCGCTCCATGATCCCGACGGCGCGCGCCGCCACCGCGGCGCTCGTCCTCGCGCTCGCCGGCGTCGCCGCGGCGCAAGCCACCCCGGCCGCGGACGCCTGCACCGCGCCGTACACGCCGACGTACGTCATCCAGGGCACCGGGCCCTTCGCCACCACCACCGACACCGTGACCACGCGCGGCGTGGTCGTCGGCGACTACGAGGGGCGCGCGCCCGCGCTGCGCGGCTTCTACCTCCAGGACCCCGACGGCGACGGCGACCCGGCCACCTCGGACGGCCTCTTCGTCTACCAGCGCAACGCCGACATGGTCGCCCTGGGCGACCTGGTGGTGGTCACCGGGCTGGCGGGCGACTTCCAGGGGCAGACCCAGGTGCGCGCGAGCGAGGTCACGATCTGCGCCACCGGCGAGCGCATCGAGCCGGTCGACGTGTTCCTGCCGGTGCCCGATCCCGCCTACCTCGACCGCTTCGAGGGGATGCTGGTGCGCCTCCCGCAGACGCTGACGGTCACCAAGACGTACCAGCTCGGCCGCTTCGGCCAGGTGACGCTGGCCGCGGGCGGGCGGCTGCCGCAGCCCACGGCCGTCGCACACCCGGGCCCGGACGCCGCGGCCGTGCAGGCGGCGAACGACCTCGCGCGCATCGTCCTCGACGACGACCTGAACGACCAGAACCCCGACCCCATCCTCTTCGGCGGCGACGGCCCGCTCACGGCCACCCGCACGCTGCGCAGCGGCGCCACCGTGACCGGGCTGGTGGGCGTCCTGGCCTACACGTGGGCCGGCAACCAGGCGAGCCCCAGCACCTACCGGCTGCGCACGCTGGGCGCCATGGGCGGCGGCCTGCCCACCTTCGAGGGTGGCGACGTGCGCCCGCCGGCACCCCCTGTGCCCGGCGCCGTGCGGGTCGCGAGCCTGAACGTGCTCAACTACTTCACCACCCTGGGGTCGCGCGGCGCCCAGTCGCCCGAGGAGCTCGACCGCCAGGCCGCCAAGCTGGTGGCCACGCTCGACGAGCTCGACGCCGCCGTGGTCGGCCTCATGGAGATCGAGAACGGCCCCGACGCGCTGGCCGACCTGGTCGCGCGCCTGAACGCCGCCACCGCCCCCGGCCGCTACGCCGCGGTCAACGCCGCCCGGTTGGGCGAGGACGAGATCAAGGTGGCGATGGTCTACCAGCCGGCGCGGGTGGGGCCGGTGGGCGACCCGGCGGTGCTCGACGACGCCGTCGACCCGACCTTCGGCTCGGCCTACAACCGCCCGATGCTGGCGCAGTCCTTCGCGGACGCGCGCGCCGAGGTGGTCACGGTGGTGGTCACGCACCTCAAGAGCAAGGGGAGCCCCTGCCCCGGCGCCCCCAACCTCGGGGACGGCCAGGGCGAGTGCAACGCCACGCGGGTGCAGGCCCTCGAGGCGATGCTCCGCTGGCTCGCCGGCGACCCCACCGGCGTCGGCGACGCCGACGTGCTGCTGGTGGGCGACCTGAACGCGTACCAGATGGAAGACCCCGTCCGCACGCTGGCGGCGGCCGGCTACGTCGACCTGCAGGCGGCCTTCGAGGGCCCAGGCGCCTACACCTACGTCTTCGACGGTCAGTGGGGGTCGCTCGACTACGCCTTCGCGTCGCCGACGCTGCTGCCCCAGGTCGCCGGGGCCGCCGCCTGGCACGCGAACGCCGACGAGCCCACCGCGCTCGACTACCTCACCCGGTACAAGAGCGCCGAGCAGATCGACCTCCTCTACGACCCCGGCCCCTACCGCGCCTCCGACC
>JARGGE010000516.1 GCA_029210865.1 Trueperaceae bacterium | reverse complement strand
CGGACCCCTCGCGCCTTCAAGGTGCACCACCAGTTCTGGTGGCGCCGCGACCGCGAGCCGTTCGCCTGAGCCCCGCCACCGTCGCCGCGCGCCGGGGGCCGGGCGCTCGCCCCGACGCCCCCCACCGAACGACGGAGACCCCCATGCCCCAGCCGGACTTCCCGCTCCCGGACGCCCGTGGCCGCTTCGGCCCGTACGGCGGCCGCTACGTGCCCGAAACCCTGATCCCCGCCCTCGACGAACTCGAAGCCGGGTACCGCGCCGCGATGGCCGACCCGGCGTTCGTCGCCGAGCTCGACCGCGTGCTCCGCGACGTGGTCGGACGGCCGAGCCTGCTCACGCGCGCCGACCGCCTCACCGCCCACCTCGGCGGCGCCCGCATCTACCTCAAGCGCGAGGACCTGAACCACACGGGCGCCCACAAGATCAACAACACGCTGGGCCAGGCGCTCCTGGCCCGCCGGATGGGCAAGCGGCGCGTGATCGCCGAGACCGGCGCGGGCCAGCACGGCGTCGCCACGGCCACGGCCGCCGCCCTGTTCGGCATGGAGTGCGTCGTCTACATGGGCGAGGAGGACGTGCGCCGGCAGGAGCTCAACGTGGTGCGCATGCGGCTCCTCGGCGCCGAGGTGCGACCGGTCACGAGCGGGACGCGCACCCTCAAGGACGCGACCAACGAGGCGATCCGCGACTGGGTCACCAACGTGCGCGACACCTTCTACATCATCGGCTCGGTCGTCGGTCCGCACCCGTACCCGATGATCGTCCGCGACCTGCAGAGCGTCATCGGCCGCGAGACGATGGACCAGCTCGAGGCCGCCGAGGGGCGCCGCGTGCCCGACCTGGCGGTGGCGTGCGTCGGCGGCGGCTCGAACGCGATCGGGCTGTTCGCGCCGTTCGCTTACCTGCCGGCCGACCAGCGGCCGCGCCTGGTAGGCGTCGAAGCGGCCGGCCACGGGCTCGCCAGCGGGGCGCACGCCGCGAGCATCAGCGGCGGCCGCAAGGGGGTGCTGCACGGCGCGATGATGTACCTCCTGAGCGACGACGACGGGCAGGTCGCCCCCGCCCACAGCGTCTCGGCGGGCCTCGACTACCCGGGGGTCGGGCCTGAGCACGCGTACTTCGCCGACGAGGGCATCGCGACGTACGTCGCGGTCGACGACCAGGCGGCCCTCGCCGCCTTCCGGACGGTCGGGCGCCTCGAGGGGATCATCCCTGCGCTCGAGACCGCCCACGCCTTCGCGTACGTGTTCGAGGAGGCGCCGCGCATGCGCCCCGACCAGGTCATCGTGCTCAACCTGTCGGGCCGCGGCGACAAGGACGTCCAGGAAGTGATTCGCGTCGAGGCGGCCCAGGCGGCCGCGCGCGCGGCCGAGGTCGGCGCGTGAGCGGCCCCAGCCCGAGCCCGACCAGCGGCGAGGCGCGCGTCGTCGACGCGTTCGCGCGCGCGCACGCCGCCGGCCGCGCCGCGTTCGTCCCCTTCATGACCGCCGGCTTCCCCGACACCGCCCGGGCGCTCGCCGCCGGGCGCGTCCTGCTGCGGCACGCCGACCTGCTCGAGGTCGGGCTCCCCTACTCCGACCCGCTCGGCGACGGCCCCACCATCCAGCGTGCCTCCGAGACGGCGCTCGCGGGCGGCGCCACGACGCGCCGCACCTTCGAGCTCGTGCGCGACCTGCGCGCCGCGAGCGACGTGCCCATCGCGGTGATGACCTACTACAACCCGATCTACGCCTACCGCGGTCCCGACGGCGAGGGCGAGGCGGCCTTCGTGCGCGCGGCCGTCGAGGCCGGCGTCGACGCCCTGATCCTCCCCGACCTACCCCCCGATGAGGGGGCCGAGCTGATCGCCGCGGCGCGCGCCGCCGGCGTCGCGACCGTCTTCCTCGTCGCCCCCACCTCCACCGACGCGCGCCTCGCGACGGTG
>JARGGE010000515.1 GCA_029210865.1 Trueperaceae bacterium | reverse complement strand
GCAAACTCATTGCGCGCGGCATCAGCGATAATAAAGCGGAATTGATCTCACGCATTTGCGCGATCCGTGCGATTCAGGCTGCGCGGGATGAGTTTCCGATAAACATCAAGTGGATCATCGAAGGCGAGGAGGAGATCGGCAGCCCCCACCTCGCGGGCTTCCTCGCCGCGCACCGCGAGGCCCTGCGCGCCGACGTGGCGATCGTCTCCGACGGCGCCATGGTGGCGCCCGGCACCCCCACGATCACCTACGGCCTGCGCGGGCTCGCCTACGTGACCGTCCGGGTGCGCGCCGCGGGCCGCGACCTGCACTCCGGGGCCTACGGCGGTGGCGTCCCCAACGCGTTGGGGGCGCTCGCGACCCTGCTCGCCTCGCTGAAGGACGCGGACGGCCGGGTGTCGGTCGAGGGCTTCTACGACGCCGTCGTCGAGATCGACGAGGAGGAGCGCGCGCGCCTCGCCCAGGTCCCCTTCGACCGCGAGGCCTTCATGCGCGACGCCGGCGTCACCGCGACGCCGGGGGAGGCGGGCCGCGACCTCCTCGAGCGCCTCTGGGCGCGACCGACGCTCGACGTGCACGGGCTCGGCGGCGGCTTCACGGGCGCGGGCAGCAAGACCGTCATCGCCGCCGAGGGCGTCGCCAAGGTGAGCTGCCGGTTGGTGGCCGATCAGGACCCCGAGGTCGTGGTGGCGCAACTGCGACGCCACCTCGAAGCCGCCGCCCCCGCGGGGGTCGAGGTCGAGGTCACCGCCGAGGGCCTGGGCCACCCGGTCATCACCCCGCTCGATCACGACGCGGTGCGGCGCACCGCGGACGCGCTGGAACGGGTCTGGGGGCGACCGGTCGTCTACGCGCGCAGCGGCGGTTCGATCCCCGTGGTCGTCGAGCTCGAGCGCGTCCTGGGCGCCACCCCGGTGCTCCTCGACATGGGGCTCGAGGACGATCGCCTGCACGCCCCGAACGAGAAGTTCGAGGTCGTCAACTACCTGCTGGGCATCCGCGCGAGCGCGGCCACGCTCCTCGCCCTCGCCGCGCGCTGACGCGGCGGAGCGGACGGTGCGCCTCACCCAGCTCACCCTGCAGGGGTTCAAATCCTTCGGCAACCGGACCGCGATCGAGTTCTCGCCGGGGGTCACCGCCGTCGTGGGGCCCAACGGGTCGGGGAAGAGCAACCTGCTCGACGCGCTGAAGTGGGTGACCGGGGGCGGCCGGGCGCGCGAGTTCCGCGCCGAGGCCAAGACCGACCTGATCTTCCACGGCGCCGACGGCAAGCGCGGGGTCGGCTACGCCGAGGTCGAGGTGGAGCTGAGCGACGGTCGCCGCAGCCTCAAGGTGCGCCGCGACCTCGACCGGGAGGGGACCAGCCGGTTGCGCCTCGACGGCCGCGCCGCCCGCTTCATCGACGTGGACGAGGCGCTCGCGGGCTCGGGCCTGGGCACCGCGGGGGTCGCCGTCATCGGCCAGGGCGAGGTCGCGGGCGTGCTGATGGCCGACCCGGCCACGCTGCTCGGGTACGTGGCCGAAGCGGCCGGCGTGGCGCGCCTCGCCGGCCGCCGCGAGCAGACGCTGGCGCGGCTCGACACCGCGCGCCTGCACCTGGCGCGGCTCGAAGACGTCCTCCTGGAGCTGCGCGAACGCATCGAGCACCTGCGCCACGAGGCCGAGGCCGCGGCGCGGCACGCGGTCCTGGCGCGCGAGGCGCTGCAGCTACGGGTCACCGCGGGCCACGCCCGGGTCGCCGCGCTCGAGGCCGAGGTCGCCTCGCTGCGGCAGGGCGCCGACGCGGCCGAGCGGGCGGTGCTCGAGCTCCGCGAGCGCGCTTCGGACGCGCGCGCGACGGCCGATGCGCTCCGCGCGGAGCGCCAGGGGATCGAGGCCGCCTACCGCGACGCCCTCGCGGCCGCCGCCAGCGCCCAAGGGGCGCTCGACC
>JARGGE010000514.1 GCA_029210865.1 Trueperaceae bacterium | reverse complement strand
CCCGCGTGCCCGGCGAGGAGCCTCATGACCACCGCACCCGCGACGGAGACCCATCCAACGCCCGCCCCCGGACCGCTGACCGGCATCCGCGTGCTCGACCTCACGCGCGTGCTGGCCGGTCCGTTCTGCACGATGATGCTCGCCGACCTGGGTGCCGACGTCGTCAAGGTCGAATCGCCCATCGGCGACGACACGCGCCGCTGGGGCCCACCCTGGGTCGCGGGCGAGAGCGCCTACTTCACCTGCGTCAACCGGAACAAGCGCGACGTGGTGCTCGACTTCAAGACCCCTGCGGCGCGCGACGCCCTGCGCCGCCTGGTCGCGGACGCCGACGTCGTCATCGAGAACTTCAAGGTCGGCACGACGGAGAAGTGGGGGCTGGGGTACGAGGACCTGCGCCGGATCAACCCGCGGCTCGTGTACGCGAGCATCAGCGGCTACGGCCGCACCGGCCCGCGGGCGATGATGCCCGGCTACGACCCCATCCTCGAGGCGGTGGGCGGCTTCATGGCGATCAACGGGACCGAGGGCGGCGACCCCATGAAGGTGGGGGTCGCGGTGATCGACCTGTTCACCGGGAACCACGCGGCGCTGGCGATCGTCGCGGCGCTGCGGCACCGCGACCGCACCGGCGAGGGCCAGCGCGTCGACCTGTCGCTCCTTGAATCGAGCCTGGCGGCGCTCGCCAACCAGGCGTCGGCCTACCTGATGGGGGGCGTGGTTCACGAGCGCCTCGGCAACGCGCACCCGCACATCGTCCCGACGAACGCCTACGCCACCGTCGACGGCCCGGTGATGGTGTGCGTCGGCAACGACCCGCAGTTCCGCAAGCTGGCGGGCCTCCTCGACGCCCCGGAGCTCGCCGACGACCCGCGCTTCGAGACGAACCGCGACCGCGTCGCGCACCGCCACGAGCTCGACGACGTGCTCGCGGCGCGCTTCGCCACCCGCAGCGGCCGCGCGCTCGCCGAGCGTGCCGACGCCGTCGGCGTGCCGCTGGCGCCGATCCTCGAGCTCGACGAGGTGTTCGCGCAGCCGCAGGTGGCCGCCCGCGACATGATCATCGAGTTCGACCACCCGACGGTCGGGCGCATGCGCCAGGTCGGCTTCCCGATCAAGTTCGAGCGCACGCCGGCGACGCTGCGCTACCCGCCGCCGCTCCTGGGGCAACACACGGTCGAGGTGCTGCGCGAGGCGGGCTTCGACGAGGCCGAGATCGCGGCCCTGACGCCCGACGAGCGCGAGCCGTCCTCCGCGGCCGGCGCTTAGAACTCCAGCGGACCGCCCTCGACGTCGAAGGTCCCTTCGATCGCCGCGCGGCGCTTGGGGTCGGGTTCGCCGAAGGCTTCGGCGTGGAAGGCCGCGTCGAAGGCGAACCGCCCTTCGAGCCGCCAGCGACCGTCGTCGAGGGGCGTCGCGGTCTCGATGACCATGCTGCCCTCCTCGGTCTTGAAGACGTTGGCGAACATGGTCCCCTCGGACAGGTAGAAGACCTCGACCGCGGCGGCCGTGCACGGGCACGCCGCGAGCGAGCCGAAGCTGGCGGAGAGGACGAGCGCGCCGCGCAGCAGGTAGCGCGGCTCGAGGTGCGCCTGGATGGTCACGTCGACGGTGAAGCCGTAGTCCTCGACCTCGACGGTGTCTTGGCGCTCCCCGTCGACGAGGAACTGCAGGGCGTACCAGCTCGTCGCGACGCCGTCGACCTGGCCGTCGATCGTGCCGGTGATCGTCGCGTCCTGGGCGAAGGCGGGCGTGGCGAGGAGCAGGACGGCGAACAGCGCGAGGACGGCACGATGGGGTCGCCACGCTACCCGGTCGCGGCGCGAACGGGCGTGAGGGCTGCCGTACGATGCGCCATGCGCGCCATCCTCGTCGACGCCCCGAACGCCCCGCTGGTCCCGACGTTCGTCCCCGATCCCGAGCCGGCGCCCCATGGCGTGGTCGT
>JARGGE010000513.1 GCA_029210865.1 Trueperaceae bacterium | reverse complement strand
CGCAACCGCCGCCCGGCGGCCGCGGTCGCCCCGTGCACCGCGCCACCGACCGCGGAGCGCCCGGCCTAGAAGGCGATCGCGTGGTCGCCGGACGCCGGCAGCGCCAGGAAGGCGTCGCGCACCGGTGCGATCCCCAAGGTGAGGAAGAAGGTGAACGGGCTCAGCACCCGTTCCTGCAGCCCGCCGTTCGGGCGCAGATGCACCTCGAGCCGTTGGAACTGGTGCTGCAGTTCGTCGTCCTGGCGGGCGAGCGCGTGCGCGGTCTTGTCGCGCAGGTTGAGGACCGTGCGCTCGACGTGGCTGCGCCCCTTGCGCACCGTGCGCCGGAGCGTCGGATCGATCGCGTCGACCCGCTCGAGCAGCGTCTGCGCCTCGTGTTCGATCGTCGCCAGCGCCGCAGCGAAGGCGTCCGCGTGCCCGTGCCGCTGCAGCGCGAGCTCGCAGTGCAGCCGCTTGGGATCGCTCTGCACGGCGCGCCAGTCGAGACCGAAGCGGTCGAGGATGCGCCGCACGGGCGGCTGCAGCACCGTCGCCGAGGCGCGCGGCCACACGACCGGCATCGGCACCCCGTGCAGGTCGTAGACCCCGCGCAGTTGCGCCAGGTACCGGAGCTCGCCCGGGCCGACGACGAAGGCGGCCGTCGGCAGGACCGCGTCCTGCAGCACCGGCCGCAACCCCGCGGCGGGCGTGAGCGCGGTCGGGTCGGCCTCGAGCCAGGCCAGCAGCTCGGCGCGATCGACGTGCCCCTCCCCCACCCGGAAGCCGTCCCCGTCGACGCGCACGAGCTCGCGCGCGCCGCCGCCGGGCCGCTCCGCGAACACGTTCGTCGCCCCCTCGCCGCGACCCAGTTGCGGCGCCCACCCGAGCGCCTCGAGCGCGTGGCCGGCGCCACGGATGCGGTCGGCCGAGGCCTCCGGGCGCTCGAGCTCGCGCTCGAGTTGCGGACGCCACAGGCTGGCCACCGCGGGGTCGAGGGGATCGAGCACCACGAGCCCCTGGTCGCCGAGCAGACGGCAGAGCAACCGCGCGAAGACGTCGCTCCACCGCGGGCGCTCCTCGCCGGGCACCGCCGCGGCATCCGCGAACCAGTCGGCGACGTCGGCGGCGTGCGGCCCGCCATGCCCGTCGCCGGCGTCGATCACGCGCAGGCGCTCCGCGGCGTCGGCGAGCAGGCTGGGGTCGACCCGTGCGCGCCCAACGGCATGACCCTCGGGTAGCGGCAGGTGCAGCTGGTGCAGGCGCTCGTCGCGCCCGAGCAGCCAGGCGTGGTCGACTTCGGCGGCGTCGTGGTCCTGGGTGGCCATCCAGAAGACAGCGACCACCGGTCGGTCCGGCCGGTCGAGCTCGGCGGCGAGCTTCACGGCCGTCGCGGCCTTCGTGAGCGTGTACGTCGGGCCGAGCACAAACCCGACCTGTTGGCCGGTCACGACCACCCGGGCGTCGGGGTGCGCGAGCCGCTCCAGCGCGCGCGCCTGGGCGGGGCGCAACCCCCAACGGGCGTGGCCGGCGCAGAGCACGGCGGCCAGTCGGGCGCGGTCGACGTCACGCGGGACCGCGAGGGCGCCCTCGAGGTCGCCGGCGGGGTGCGTGAAGGCGTCCCCGAGGTCGCCGGCGCGGTAGGCGTCGAGGAAGGAGCGCGGCGCGGTGGTGGAGGACGCAGGCACGCGCCACCCTATCGCCGCGAGGGCATCGCCGGCGTCGCGCGGACGTCCCAGCTGGGACACGCCGCGCCGAGGGCTCGCGCACTCGTGGTAGCGTCTCGACCCGCATGCCGTCGACCGGTATCTTGCCACGATCCCGACGCGTTTTGCCGGGCCCGGCTCCGCGCGGGCGTTGCGAGGGTATTGGCGAGGTCTCAGCCGAAAACCTCGGGTGCCCAAGATCGAAGGTGAATGACGGAAAACCTCAAGGCGAACTTCGGAGAACGCCCCAGCCTGTTGAAAAAGTCGGGGCTGAGC
>JARGGE010000512.1 GCA_029210865.1 Trueperaceae bacterium | reverse complement strand
CCCTGAGCATCGGCGACCGCGTCGTCAACGACGTCCCCCCGAAGGACCGCGACATCGCGATGGTCTTCCAGAACTACGCGCTGTACCCGCACATGAACGTCCACCAGAACATGTCGTTCGGCCTGCGCCTGCGCAAGACCCCGAAGCCCGAGATCGAGCGCCGGGTCTCCGAAGCGGCGCAGCTGCTTCAGATCGACCACCTGCTCGAGCGTCGGCCGCGCGAGCTCTCCGGCGGTCAGCGGCAGCGCGTAGCGCTCGGCCGCGCCATCGTGCGCGAGCCCAAGGTCTTCCTGATGGACGAGCCGCTCTCGAACCTCGACGCCAAGCTGCGCGTCGAGATGCGCGCCTCGATCAGCAAGCTCCACCGCCGCCTCGGGGTCACCACCGTCTACGTCACCCACGACCAGGTCGAGGCGATGACGATGGGCACGCGGATCGTCGTCATGAAGGACGGGCTGATCCAGCAGGTCGACAGCCCGATCAACCTCTACGAGAAGCCCAAGAACAAATTCGTCGCCGGCTTCATGGGCTCGCCTGCCATGAACTTCCTCGTCGGGAACGTCCAGAACGGCCACCTCAAGAGCCCGCAGTTCGACCTCGCGCCCAACGACGAGCTCGGCCAGAAGGTCAAGGCCGCTGAGGGCAGGAAGGTCTACGTCGGTATCCGCCCGGAGAACCTGGGCCTGCGCGGCAACACCGCCATCCCCGAGGGGCACAACATCATCAAGGCGCAGATCGAGGTCGTCGAGCCGCTCGGCGCCGAGACCCACATCCTCGCCAGCGTGGGCGGCGACCAGACGATCGTCGCGCGCATCGACGCCCACGCGAAGGTGAGCGCGGGCGACCAGGTCGACCTGCTCGCCGACCTCGGCTTCCTGCACGCCTTCGACCTCGAGACCGAGGCCAACCTCCGCTTCGCCTGAGCGAACGCCGGTTCGCCGGCGCGCCACGACGCCCCCAGGGAGCTCCGCCCCCTGGGGGCGTCCGCGTGCCGTGGACCCCGGCACGACGCGGCCCCTGTGCCGCGGTCGGGTACCCTCGAGGGCGTGATCCTCGCGGCGCTGCACCAGGTAGACAAGCACTACGGCGAGCAGACCGTGCTCGACGGCGTCCACTTGGAGCTGCGGCCCGGCGAGCGCCTCGCCCTGGTCGGTCGCAACGGGGCGGGGAAGACGACCGTGCTGCGGCTGTTGGCGGGTCGCGAGGCACCCGACGGCGGTGAGGTCTACGTCCGCCCCGGCGTCACCCTCGGCGTGCTGGAGCAGGATCCGGTCTTCGACGAGGGCACCAGCGTCCGCGACGTCGCCGACGCGGCGTTCGCGGAGCTCGACGCGATGGAGCGCACGCTCGCGGAGCTCGAGGCCGCCGGCCTCGACGACGAGGCGACCTTCGCGCGCTGGGAGCCCGTCCACGAGGCCTTCGAACGGCGCGGCGGGTACGCCCGCCGGGCGCGGCGCGACGCCGTCCTGCACGCCCTCGGCTTCGCCGGACGCGGCGCCGACGGGGTGGCCCGCCTCTCGGGCGGCGAGCGCACGCGCCTCGGCCTGGCGCGCCTGCTCATGGTGCAGCCCGACCTGCTGCTGCTCGACGAGCCCACCAACCACCTCGACCTGGCGATGCGGGCGTGGCTCGAGGGCTTCGTCGCCCGCTACCCCGGGGCGGCGATCCTCGTCTCGCACGACCGCGCCTTCCTCGACGGCGCCTGCGACCGCACGGCCGAGGTCGACCGAGGGGAGCTGCGCGTCGGCCCCGGCAACCCCTCGACGTACCGCGCGGCGCGCGCCGAGCAGGCGCGGATCGAGGCGCGCACCCGCGCGAACCAGGAGAAGGAGCGCGCCCGCCTCGCGGACGCCGCGGCGCGGATGAAGCAGTGGGCGGGGCAGAACGAGAAGCTGCACCGCCGGGCGCGCGCGATGGAGCGCCGCGTCGAGCGCTTCGAGGGCGACATGCTCGACGAGGCGCGCC
>JARGGE010000511.1 GCA_029210865.1 Trueperaceae bacterium | reverse complement strand
CGGCAGCACGCCGGTCGCCGCACCGACGGCGGCGGCGGCGAAGGCGCGCCCGGGGCGGATCGCCAGCGACCCCCAGAAGGACCAGGTGGCGCGCCGGGCGAGCCGCGGCGCCACCAGCGCCACCACCGCCGGGGGCGCGACGAGCGCCGCGACCCCAAAGGCCGACACCACCCCCACCTCGGGCGCCAGCGCGCGCCAGGTGAAGGCGGTGAGCGGCAGCAGCGCCGCGACCGCCCAGGTCCAGGGGTCGCGCGCGAGCTCGCGCCGGTGCAGCGCCGCGAAGCCGACGAGCGGCACGCCTGGAGCGGCAGGAACGGCGGCAGCGGGCGCGCTCGCGCTCACCGCACGGGGACCCACGGCCGCGCCACGCCCAGCTCCATGACCTCGGCCCAGACGTAGGTGGTCGCGCCGTCGAGCCCCTGGGCGGTCGCGAAGTCGAGCGCGGCCGGGACGTCGAGGAAGGCGGCCAAGCCGCCCCCCATGGGGGTCCGCAGCCGCGGGTGGTGGAGCAGCACGGCCGCGTCGACGGTCAACCAGCTCGCCTCGGTGGCGGTCGACGCGACGCGGTCGGCCACCCAGGCGGGGCCGTCGCCGGGTACCGGCCCGCTGTGGCCGTTGCGGTGGTCGATCAGGCACTCGATGGCGTCGTAGACGTGCGTCCGCCCGCCCGGGTCGCGCGCCTGCGCGGCGAAGCGGGCGTCGATCACGGCCATCCCGCAGGCGGGGCAGCGGTCCTCGCCGCGGCGCACCAGGCGCGCGGAGGCGACCGGCGCGTCGGTCGCCTCCCCCTGCGCCCACGCGGTGGCGGTGAGCCAGGCTGCGCCGGCGACGAGCGGGGTGCGCGCCAACCAGCGCAGCACCGCGCGGCGCGTCGGGCGCCGTTCGTTCGCGAGCGGCGCGCTCACCCGAGCAGGCCCGCCTGGCGCGCGAGCAGCGGGATCAGGTTCATGAGGGGCAGCGGCGCCAGGTCCTCGAGCAGGGCCAGGTCGGCGTAGCGGCGGCGCCCGAGCTCGGCGCGGCCCGCCATGAAGGCGGCCGCGGCGCGCTGGTCGGCGAAGGCGCCCCACCGGGCCCGCATCGAGGTGGGGAGCCGCTCGGCCCAGACGAAGGTGGCCTCGCGCCCGGCGAGCAGGTCGGCGGGCCCTTGGGCCGGCGCGGCGTCGTAGCCGGCGACGTAGAGCGCGGCCCCTTCGCCGTCGAGCACGCCGTGGGCGTAGGCCCACCCGAGCGCGCAGCCGATCGACTCGAAGTGGCGCGCCTCGCCGGCGAAGGCCCACTGCGCGTACGTGCGCTCGCGGAAGCCGGCGCCCTGCGGGAAGCCCTCGGGCGTGGCGAGCGTCATGTCGCAGAAGGCGCAGCCGCCCTCGCCCCAGGGGATCGCGTGCGCGTGCGGGTGGCCGGTGCCGCGGGCGCCGGCCGGCGGCCCGGCGACGGCCGCGCCGCCGGCGGGCGCACCCATCGTGCCGCTGGCGGGGGTGCCGTCGGCGCCGTGCTGGTGCATCATCCCCTGGGCGTGGACGGCGCCCGTGAGCGCGGCCGCCAGCGCGGCGCCGCCCAGGCGCAGGACCTGGCGGCGGTCGAGGGTGGCGGCCGGGCCGGTGGCAACGGGGGTCGTGGTGTCGGCGATCTTCGTGGCTTCGGGTTCGAAGGGCATGCGGGACCTCGTAGGTGGGGCGCGCGGCGCGGGGAGCACGACGTCCGGGCGCGCGGAGCGCGGACCGACGTGGCGAGGGCGCCACGGGAGGGGGCGATCGGAAAGGCTCGGGCCACGGCCCGACACCGGGCCGCGAACCGCGACGAGCGGAGGCGCGGCGCTCAGGCCGCGACGAGCGGGCGCCCCATGCTCGGGCGCGCCGGTGTGCGGGCGGGGGCGGTGGAGCCGGTGCACGCGGCCCTACTGGAGAGGATGGCCGCGAATCGCGTCCGGGTCGAGGGCCAGTCGGACATACTCGTGCTGGGGGTGCCCAACATGAGCCCCTAT
>JARGGE010000510.1 GCA_029210865.1 Trueperaceae bacterium | reverse complement strand
TCCAAGTCGGCCTCCGCCCCTGGCCCCGCGGCGGCACGGAGCAGGTCGCGCACGGCCTCGCCACCGACCGCGGCGTGCCCCGCGGCGTCGTCCGCCGCGCCACCGAGCACGTCCGCGACGGCGTCGATCAGCGCGCGGCGGCGCTCCAGCGGCGGCGCGACCACCAGCGGCGGACGCCGCGCCCAGCGTTCCAGCGTGGTCGCGGCGCCGGTGACCCCGAACGACGCGCGCGCGGACGGCGAGGCCAGCCAGACGAGCTCGAAGGCGTCGCCGGCGGGCGCGCCAGCGCGATCGGCACGCCACGCGGCGACCGGATCGGCCGCGAGGAGGAGGGTGCGGGGGGCGTCCACGGTCGACGCGAGCGTACCGCGGCCCCCGCGCGGCCCGGGACCACGCACCGCCGCCCGCCGCGGTCCGGTACCCTCACGCGGTGCCCGCGCCGTCGCTCCTCGCCCTCCTCCCCGGCCTCGGTCTGGTGGCCGCCCTCACCGCCGTGGCCTACGCCGCGGCCCGCCTGCCCGGGTTGGGGCTGGTGGGCCCGCTGGTGCTGGCCCTGGTCGCCGGCGTGGCGCTGGGGGCGACCGCGGTCGTGCGCCGTCGGCAGGCGGTCCTCGCCCCGGGGGTCCGCGTCGCGGCGAAGGTCTGGCTCAGGCTGGGGATCGTCCTGTTGGGGGTGCGCCTGGACGCGCGCGCGCTCGTCGACCTCGGACCGTGGGTGCTGCTCGGCAGCGTCCTCGGGGCGGTGACCGCCTTCGCCGTCGTGGAGCTCGTCGGGCGCTGGGGGCGGGTGCCGGTCGACCTGCGGCGCTCGGTGGCGATCGGGACCGCGATCTGCGGCGCCTCGGCGATCGCGGCTGCGCTCCCCGTCCTGCGGGCGCGACCGGCCCACGCGTCGCTCGCGATCGGCTCGATCAGCCTGCTCGGCACCGTCGGGGTGCTCGGCTTCGCCGCCTGGGACGCGGTGGCGGCGGCGCCCGCCGCGCTGGTGGCGGCGTTGGCGGGCGCGACGCTGCAGGAGGTGGGGCACGTGGTGGCCGCCGGCGCGGCCGTGGGCGGCGCCGAGGGCGACCTCGCGCTCCTGGTCAAGCTGTCGCGGGTGGTGCTGCTCGCGCCGGCGCTGCTGCTGCTCGCCGCCTGGACGCCCGCGGCGGACGGTGGCGCCGCGCGGCCGCGCGGCCTGCGCGCGATCGCGCTGCCGCCGTTCGTGCTGGGGTTCCTGGCGCTGGGCGGAGCGACGAGCGCCGGCCTGCTGCCCCACGCGGCGGTCGCCGCCGCGAGCCTCGCCGGCACGCTGCTGACGGCCGCGGCGATGGCGGCCATCGGCCTCGGCGTCGACCTCCGCGGGCTGGGCACCGCCGGGCGCGCCGCCTTCGCGCTCGCGGCGGTCGGCTTCGCGGCGATGCTGGCGGTGTTGGGCGGGTACTACGCGCTCGTGCTCGGTTGACGCGCCGGACGGCCCAGCGGCCGGACGACGACCGCCGCCTCGGGCGCCTGGCGCAACGGCCTCACCCCCACCTCGTGCAGCCGCTGGACGACGTTCGCGAGGCGGGCCAGGTGCGGCTGCGCCGGACCGTCGACCGGGCTGACGAGCACCGCGACGACGTGCACGCGGCGCCGGCCCTGCGGGTGGCGCAGTCCGACGCGGTGGACGCCGAGCGCCAGCGCCGGCGCGGCCGCGAGCGCGAGCAGCGCGGGGAGCGCGAACGTCGGGTCGCGCGCGAGCAGACCCGCGCCCGCGGGTCCGACCGCCGTGCCCACCGGGTTGAGCACGACGATCGAGGGCAGTCGCGTCCCGCGCGCGACGAACGGCGCGACCAGGAACACCGCCGTGGCGACGGCCTCGACCCACACGGGGTCGATCAGCGGTCGCGCCAGCTCCACGGTCGCGCGCCTAGGTCAGGGGCGGCTGCCGGAACCGGAGCCGCCGCGGCGTCGGCGCCGCGGGCGACCGCCGTGGCCGGCCGGCGCGCCGCCGCTCGGAC
>JARGGE010000050.1 GCA_029210865.1 Trueperaceae bacterium | reverse complement strand
GGCCGCGCTCGCACTGGTGGCGGCGGTCGCCGCGGTGGCGGTGCCGTACGTGGCGCTCGCGGCCCTGGTCGCCGCGGTCACCCTCGACCCCGCGCGCGCGGTCGCGGTGGGCGCGGCCGTCTGGGCGCTGGCCACGGTGGCGTACGAGCCCGCGCTGGTGGCGCTCGTGGGCGCCTTCGCCGACCGCCCCTTCGAGCCGTGGCTGGCCCTCGCTCTGCTCGCCCACCCGGGGGAGCTCGCGCGGCTGGCGTTGCTGCGCGCGCTCGACGCGCCGGTCTTCGTCGGGCCCACCGGCCTGCTGGTGGCGCGCTGGTTGGGGCCGGCGACCGCCGCTCCGGCCGTCGCCGCCGCGTGGGCGGCGGGCGCGACCGTCCTCGTGGGCTCGCTGCTGATCGCGGTGGCGGGCTGGGCCTTCGGGCGGCGGTCGCGGTGAGCCGGCCAGGGACGGGCTGGCCCGTGCCGCACGGCAAGGCGCGGCCACGGCTCGCGCTCGCGGTGGCGCTCGCGTGCGCGTACGCCTCGGGGCTCGCCGGCGTGGCCGCCGCGCGCGAGGTGCCGCTCGCCGCGGGCGAGCCGCTGCCGGCGCTCGCGCCCGGCGACGTCCTCGCGCTGGCGCCCGGCGTCCACCCGGGCCCCTGGACGATCGACGTGGCCGACGTCACCGTTCGGGCCGCCGGCGCCGTGCTCGACGGCGGCGGGCAGGGGACGGTGCTCACGCTGCGCGCGCCGGGGATCCGCGTCGAGGACCTCACGGTCACCGGCGTGGGCGGCGAGGCCGACCTCTACGCCCCCGATGCCGCCGTGGCCGCCTTCGGCTGCGACGGGTGCGTGATCGAGCGGTTGGTGCTGCGGTCGGGCACCTCCGCCGTGCGCGTCGAGGGCTCGCGCGACGTCCGCCTGGTCGACCTGCAGGCGAGCGGCGTGGGCCGCGGGCCGGGCGTGACCGCCTTCGAGACGCCGGGCCTGGTGGTGCAGGGCGGGCGCTTCGAGGGCTTCCTCGACGGCCTCTACCTCGAGCGCGCCGACGGCGCGCGCGTCGAGGGGGCCGTGGTCGAGCGCAGCGTCCGCTACGGGCTGCACGTCATGTTCACGGTGGGCGTCGCGTTGGTCGGCAACGAGGTGCGCGACGGCGGCGTGGGCTCGGCGGTCATGTACGGCCGCGACGCGCTCGTGCAGGGGAACCGGCTCGCCGGCCACCGCGGGCCGATGGCCTTCGGGCTGCTGGTGCAAGAGGAGGTGGGGACGCGCGTGATCGACAACGACGTGCGCGGGAACGCGGTCGGGCTGCTGATCGTGGCCGCGCCCGGGCTGCGCGTCGAAGGGGGCGTGCTGGCGGGCAACGGGGTCGGCGCGCTGCTGCAGCGCCCGCCGGTGGCGGGGCTCGACGGCTCCACGGTCCAGGTGGCGGGGGTCGCCTTCGAGGGCAACGCCGCCGACCTCGCCGTCGCCGACCCGGACGCGGCCCTGACCCTGCGGGGCAACGCCTACGACCGCGCGCCGCGGCTCGACCTCGACGGCGACGGCGTCGTCGACGTCCCCTTCGTGGCCACCTCGGCCTTCGCCGCGCGCACCGCCGAGCAGCCCGACCTGGCGCTGCTCGCGCACGGCCCCGGCATCGCGCTGTGGGGCCGGCTCGAGGCCCAGGTGCCCGGCGTCCGCGCCACCACGTTCGCCGACCCCGCGTCGCGGCTGGCCCCGCCGGCGCCGCGCGCCCCCGGCGCCGGCCTCGCCGCGGCGGGGCTGGCGGTGGCGCTGCTGGCGGTGGGCGCCCTGGGCGCACGGGGGTGGGCATGAACTCCGTCGCCGCGCTCGAACTCGCGGGCGCCGGGGTGTCGGGCCGACTGGCGCCGCTCGACCTGCGCGTCGACGCGGGGGTGGTCGCGCTGCTCGGCGCCAACGGCGCCGGCAAGAGCACGCTGCTGGCGCTCGCCGCCGGACGGCTGCTTCCCACCACCGGGCGGGTGCGCGTCGCCGGGGTGCCGGCGCGCGCACCGACGGCGGCGGCGGCCCGCGCCGACGTGCCGCAGTCGGTCGCCTTCCCGGCGCACGCGCGCGTGCGCGAGCTGCTGGGGGTGGCGCGGGCGGCGCGGGGCGTCGACGCCGCGCACGCGGCCGCGGCGGTCGAGCGGCTCGCTCTGACGCCGCTGCTGCGGCGGCGGGCCGGCCGGCTGTCGGGCGGCGAGCGGCAGCGCGTCGCGTTGGCCTCGGCGCTCATGGGCGCACCGCGGCTGTGGCTCCTCGACGAGCCGGCGGCCGCGCTCGATCGCGACGGTCTGGCGCGCCTCGCGGCTTGGGTGCGCGGCCACGCCGCGGCCGGCGGCGCCGTGGTGGTCAGCGCGCACCGCGACGAGGAGGTGGACGCGTACGCGCCCGACCGGGTGCTGCGGCTCGAGCTCGGGCGGGTGGTCGACGGCGCGTGAGGCTCGGGACGCGCAGCCCGGACGGTACCTGCGGCGCGCCGTAGGCTGGGCCCATGACCGGCGACACGCTCACCGTCTTCCTCATCCTGGCCGCGACGATCGCGCTCTTCGTCAGCGACCGCGTCCGGCTCGACCTGGTGGCGCTGATGTCGGCGTCCGCGCTCGTCCTCACCGGGGTGCTCACCCCCAACCAGGCGCTCGCGGGCTTCTCGGACTCGCTCGTCATCACCATCGCCGGTCTCTTCGTCGTCTCGGGTGCGCTGTTCCAGACCGGCGTGGCGGTGCGCCTGGGCACCTGGCTCGGCCGCGTCGCCGGCTCCAGCCAGACCCGACTGACGCTCCTGGTCATGGCCGTCACCGCCTTGCTGTCGGGCGTCATGAGCTCGACCGGCACCGTCGCGGTGATGCTGCCGGTGGTCGTCACGCTGGCCTGGCGCGCCAAGATCAGCCCGTCGAAGCTCCTGATCCCGCTCGCCTTCGCGTCGCTGCTGGGCGGGATGCTGACGCTGATCGGCACGCCGCCCAACATCGTCGTCAGCGAGTACCTGGCGGGTCAGGGGCTGACCCCGTTCGGCTTCTACGCCTTCACCCCCGTGGGCGGGGTGATGGTGGCGGTGGGGGCCCTGTTCATGGTGGTCGTCGGGCGGCGTTGGCTGCCCTCGCGGGCGCCCGCCGAAGGCGCCGGCGGCGACGCCACCCGGATCGACGCGGGCGAGCTCGCCGAGCGCTACGAGCTGCGCGCGCACGTCTTCCGGATGCGCGTGCCGGACGACCATCCGTTGGTCGGGGCGACGCTGGGCGAGCTGCGCTGGCCCGAGCGCTTCCGGGTGCAGGTCCTCGCCGTCGACGTCGACCCCGCCGCGGTGCGCGCGCACCACCGATCGCGCCGCGACCTCGACCACTCCAAGCCCCTCGCCGCCGGCACGACCCTCGAGCACGACGACCGCTTGCTGCTGCACGGACACGCCGCCGCGGTCGCCGAGCTCGCCGCAGCGGTCGGCCTCGTGGCCGAACCGGTCGACCCGACCGTGCTGCCCGGCAACCTCTGCGTCGTCGAGGTGCTGCCGCCGCCGCGCTCGCGGTGGCTCGGCCCGACGCTGCGCGAGCTCGCCTTCCGCGAGCGCTTCGGCGTTCAGGTCGTGGCGGTCCAGCGTGGTGGCGCCACCATCACGGAGGGCCTGGCCGAGCTGCGTCTGCGCTTCGGCGACACGGTCTTGATGCAGGGGCCGCGCGCGGCGATCGAGCGCCTCAAGCGCGAGCGCGGCGACGCGGTGGTGTTGGCCGAGCCCGACGCCGGCAGCGTCTCGGCCCGGGCGGCGCGGCGCGCGCCGGTGGCGATCGCCGTGATGATCGCGATGCTGGTGGTCATGACGGCCGGTTGGCTGCCCACGGTCCTCGCGGTCGGCCTCGCGGCGATCGCCATGATCGTCACCGGGTGCCTGTCGATGGAGGAGGCGTACCGCACGATCAACTGGCAGAGCATCGTCCTGATCGCCGGGATCCTGCCGATGGCCACCGCGCTCCAGGTCACCGGGGGGATGCAGCTGGTGGTCGACGCGCTGGTCGCGGCGGTGGGGCCGTACGGGCCGATGGCGCTGCTCGCGGGGCTCTTCCTGCTCACGTCGCTCGCCAGCCAGGTGATCTCGAACACCGCCACGGCCGTCCTGCTCACGCCCATCGCTTTCCAGGCGGGTCTCGACCTCGGCGTCTCGCCCTACCCGCTCCTGATGGGCGTCGCGATCGCGGCGTCGACGGCCTTCGCGACGCCGGTGGCCTCTCCGGTGAACACGCTGGTGCTGAGCGCGGGCCAGTACCGCTTCGGCGACTTCCTGCGCGTCGGCGTGGCGCTGCAGCTGCTCGTCCTGGTGGCGACGCTGCTCGTGGTGCCGCTGCTCTTCCCGTGGTGAGCGCGGCCCCGGCCGGGGCCCAGAGGGCCGCGGCGGGGGTCCGGATGCTCCTTGCGCGCCGCGTCCGGAGCGGCTAGCCTACCCGCGACCTCGCTCCACAGGGGGGCGGGGGGCGCCGGACCCCGGTCCGGCATCGCGACCACCGCTCGGTGCACGGCCGTCCGGCCGGACGCCGGCGGTCGAAGGATGGTTCGAAGCATGGCTACCGGTACGGTCAAGTGGTTCAACAACGAGAAGGGCTACGGGTTCATCGCGACGGAAGAGGGCGGTAAGGACGTCTTCTGCCACTTCTCCGCGATCCAAGGCGACGGGTACAAGAGCCTGAACGAAGGCGACGAGGTCGAGTTCGACGTCGAGCAGGGCGCCAAGGGCCCGCAGGCGAAGAACGTCACGGTGCTGCGCAGCGCCGGTCCCGCCCCGCGCTACTGAGTCCTCCCCACCCGCACCCGCCGCGCCCGGGACCGCCACGGTCCCGGGCGCGCTACGTGCGGGCGGCGCCCGGGGGCTCGCCCACCGCGGCCGCGCCCGTGCGGACGAGCGGCGGCGCGGCGGCGACGGCTGATAAGGTGTCCGCACCCTCATCCCCCACGCGACGATCGCTCGACCGCGGGCGCGTGCGGCGATCGCCCGACCGGAGCGCTCCATGACCTGGCCCCCGAACCCGTACGTCCTCGCGCTCTGGATCATCGCGGCCAGCCTCGTCGTGCTCGCTGCGGTGGCCTGGGGCAAGCGGGGGCACACGCGTGGGTCGCGCAGCTTCACCTTCTTCACCCTCGCCGGTGCCGTGTGGGCGCTGGCCGAGGGCATGCAGAACGCCGCGATCGACCCGGCCGTCCAGCTGACGTGGCTGCAGCTCAAGTACCTCGGCGTCGCCACGCTGCCGATCGGCTTCCTGGTGTTCGCCAACGACTACACCCGGCAGACCGCCTGGCTCAACCGCTTCGTGGTGACGCTGCTGCTGGTGGTCCCCTCGATCACGGTCGCGCTCGCCTGGACCTACCCGCTCCAGGACGTGCTGTGGCGGTCGGTGGTGAGCGTCGGCGGGCGCCTCGAGCTGGTGAACGGCCCCTGGTTCTGGGTCCACACCGGCAGCAGCTACCTGTGGCTCGCGATCGGCTCGTTCTACCTGATGCGCGGGTACGTCGGCACGCCGCGCGGGTACCGCGCCCAGGTGACCTGGGTGCTGTTCGCGGTGCTGGTGCCGTGGGTCGCCAACGTCGCGGTCGTCTTCGCCGACCTGACGCTGCCGGTCGACCCGACCCCGCTCACCTTCGCGGTGAGCGCGTGGGCCTTCGCGCAGAGCCTGTTCTCGCACCGGCTGCTCGACATCGTGCCGGTCGCGCGCGAGACCGTCATGCGCCACCTCGCCGACCCCGTGCTCGTGCTCGACCGGCGCCAGCGCGTGCTGCAGCTCAACCCGGCGGCGGCGACGCTCTTCGGCCTCGACGCCGCCGACGACGCCGTCGGCAGCACGGTGGCCGAGCTGCTCCACGACCAGCCCGACCTGGTCCGCGCGCTGGGCGGCGACGCGCTCGCGGAGCACGACCTGACCTGCCAGCGGTGCGACGACGTCGAGCGCCACCTGCGCGCGCAGGTCACGCCGCTCGCCGACCGGCGCGGCCGCCTGACGGGCTACCTGGTGCGGTTGCAGGACATCGGTCGTCAGGTGCTGGCCGAGCGCACGCTGCGCGAGAGCGAGCGGCGCCTGGCCGAGCAGGAGGCGTACCTGACCGCGCTGCAGGAGGTCACGAGCGGCCTCGCGGCGCGGCGCCCGGTGGGCGAGCTGCTCGAGGCGGTGCTGCGGCGGGCGGCCGAGGCGGTCGGCGCGCCCCACGGCTTCGTCCACCTGGTGGCCGCCAACGGCGCCGTGCTCGAGCGCCACCGCGCCCTCGGCCGCTTCGGCGACCTGCCCGACCTGCTCTTCCGGTCCGGCGAGGGGCTCGCCGGCCGCGCCTGGCAGGAGCGTCGCCCGGTGGCGGTCCCCGACTACGCGTCGTGGTCGGGCAAGCTCCGGGGCGTCGACCTCGGTTGGGCGCGCGCGGCGATCGCGGTCCCGCTCGCCGGGCGCGACGAGGTGCTGGGGGTGCTCGCCTTCGCGCGGCCGCGCGACGACCGGCGCCCCTTCTCGGGCGCCGAGGAGACGCTGCTCGTCAGCTTCGCGCGGCTGGGCTCCATCGCGCTCGAGAACGTCTGTCTGATCGAGGAGATCGAGGCGCGGCGGCGCGAGAGCGACCAGCTCGCGCGCATCGGCACCGCGATGCAGGAGCCGACCTCGCTGCAGGAGCGCATGGACCTGCTGCTGAACGCGATCCAGGAGGTCGTCGGCTTCGAGCGCGCGGTCGTGTGGTTGCCCACCCCCGCCGGCGACGCGTTGCAGACGACCTCGTGGATCGGCTTCGACGCCGACGTGGGCCGCGACGGTGGCCGCGAGCACCGGGTGGCGCTCGACGGCAGCGTGCCGCTGCTCGAGCAGGCCTACCGTTTGGGCGAGGAGCGCGTGCTCGAGGAGGGCGCGCCCGTGCCCGAGCGCTGGCGTGCGCGCGGGCTGGCGGCGTCCTCGCCGCTCCTGCGCTCGCGGGCCCCGGCCGTGCTGCCCTTGGTGTCGCGCGGCCGCACGGTGGGGGTGCTGGCGGTCGACAACCCGTACAGCCGGCGCCCGCTGGGCGAGAAGCTGCCGGCCCTGCGCCGCTTCGCGACCAGCGCCGCGGTGGCGATCGATTCGGCGCGGCTCTACGAGGACGTCCAACGCGAGCTGGCCGAGCGCTCCGCCGCCGAGGCCGAGCTGCGCCGCAGCGAGGAGCGCTACCGCACGATCCTCGACACCATCCAGGACGCCTACTTCGAGACCGACGCGCGCGGCTTGCTGCGGATGGTAAACCCCGCGTTCGTCGACGGTGTGGGCGCGGCTGCCGCCGCCGAGGTGCTCGGTCGCCCCTACCGCCACTTCGTCGACGGCAGCGACGTGCGCACGCTCGTCGACACCTTCCGGGCGGTCCTGGCCACGGGCGAACCGGTGCAGCGCCGCGAGTTCGTCTTCCGGCGCGTCGACGGGGCCTCCTTCCACGGCGAGGTCTCGATCGGGCCGGTCCTGAGCGACACGGGCACGGTCGTCGGCTTCCGCGGGTTGGTGCGCGACGTCTCCGACCGCAAGCGCTTCGAGGAGGGGTTGCGCGAGGCCAAGGAGGTCGCGGAGGCCGCGAACGCCTCCAAGAGCGCCTTCCTCGCGAACGTTTCGCACGAGCTGCGCACGCCGCTCACCTCGATCCTCGGCTTCGCCCGCCTGATCGAGCGCCGCTTCGAGGACGTGCTCGAGCCGGCGCTGCGCGCGCACGAGGACCGCAAGGTCCAGCGCGCCGTGCAGCAGGTGCGCACGAACGCCGGCATCATCTACTCGGAGTCGCGGCGCCTGACCCACCTGATCAACGACGTGCTCGACCTCGCCAAGATCGAGGCGGGGCGCGTCGACTGGCGGATGGCGCCGCTCGACCTCGCCGAGGTGGTGCGTCGCGCCGCCCAGGCGACCCAGGGGCTGTTCGACCAGAAGCCCGACGTGCACCTGGTCATGGATGTGCCCGACGGGCTGCCGGCGGCGCTCGGCGACCGTGACCGGCTCACCCAGGTGGCGATCAACCTGATCTCGAACGCGGTCAAGTTCACGCCGGCCGGCCCGATCACGCTCTCGGTCGCCCGCGAGGACGACCCCGAGCTGGGGCCCTCGCTCGTGGCGCGCGTGCGCGACACGGGCGTCGGCATCGCCCCCGAGGACCACGCCACCGTCTTCGAGCAGTTCCGGCAGGTGGGCGACACGCTGACCGAGAAGCCGCAGGGCACCGGCCTCGGCCTCCGCATCTGCAAGCAGATCGTCGAGCACCACGGCGGCCGGATGTGGCTCGAGAGCGTGCTGGGCGCGGGCTCCGCCTTCGGCTTCGCGATCCCGCTCGAGGCGCGCGCCGCCGTCGTCGAGGCCGCCCGGAGCGCCACGGAGGCCGCGGAGCCGGCCGACGGCGCGCTCGAGCGCGCCGCGGCAGAGGGGGCGGCCCGCGAGGCGGGGCTGCGGCGCTTCGTCGGCTCGACCGTCCGCGAGGCGGAGGCGGCGCTGCGCCGCCGGGTCGAGGCGTTGGTACGTCGGACCCGCTCGGGGCACGAGGGGGACGAGGCCACCACGCGGGTGCTCGTCGTCGACGACGACCCGCAGATCCGGGCGCTGCTGCGCTAGGAGCTCGAGGAGGCCGGCCACGCCGTGATCAAGGCGGCCGACGGCCGCGAGGCGCTCGCCGCCGTCGCCGCCCGCCGCCCCGACCTGGTGGTCCTGGACGTGATGATGCCCGAGCTGACCGGCTTCGACGTCGCGGCGGTCCTCAAGGGCGACCCGGCCACGGCCAGCGTGCCCATCGTCATCCTGAGCGTGGTGCAGGACGAGGAGCGCGGCACACGCCTGGGCGTCGCGCGCTACTTCACCAAGCCGGTCGACGTGCGCGCGCTGGTCGAGGAGGTGGCCGTGGTGCTGCGCGACGCGGCCGCGGGCACGCGCTTGGTGCTCGTCGACCTCGAGGACGCCGCGCCCGAGGACCGCCGCCAGGCGCAGCGGCTCCGCGAGGCGCTGCACGCGGCGGGGTTCGGCGTCGACGTGGCGGCGACCGTGGACGACGCGCTCGCGGCGTTCGCCGGGCGCTCCGGCACGCGGGCGTCCGGACCGGGCGCCGCCCCCGACCTGGTGCTCGCGGCGGCCGACGTGGCGCGCCGCAGCGACCTGGCCGGCGCGGCCCGCACCGCCGGCGTGCCGGTGGTGCTCTTCCAGTGAGCGAGGTCCCCACGCTGCGACGCCTGCTCCCGACCAGGCGCGCGGGTGCGCTCCTGGAGGGCTTCGGGCCGCTCCTGGGGCGGCTGCGCGTGCGGCTGAGCGACGGCGCGGGCGCGGTGCTGGCCGAGGTGGCCGGGCCGCAGGCCGTCGCGGACGCGCCCTTCGCGCCGGTCGCCACCTGGTCGCTCGCCGGCGCGCCCGACGCGACCCTGGGGGTCGCCCCGGCGCCGGACGGCGCCGGCGAGGCGGTGGTGGTGGAGCTGCTGCGCCGCACCGTGTTCGACGTGCTCGAGGCCGCCCACGCACGGCGCGCGATCGCGGCCGAGACGCTTGACCGCTACCGCGAGATCCACCTGCTCTACCGGGTCGGCGAGGCGCTCGCCGGCACCCTCGATCCACTCGAGGTGCCGCGGCGGGCGCTGGCCGAGGCGCGGGCGGTCATCGCGAGCGACGCCGGCGCGGTGTGGCTCGAGGCCGAGGCGGGCGAGGACGGCGAGTCCTCGACCCTCGGCGACGCCGCCGAGGCGGTCGCGCCGACGTTGGCGGCGCTCGCCGACCCGCTCAGGGCCACCGTGGTGGGGGCCGACGGGCCCTGGGGGCCGCGCGTGTGGGCGCCGCTCGCGAGCGACGGCGCGCTGCGCGGCGGGGTGCTGCTGACGCGGGCGCCCGGCGCCGAGGACTTCGCCGCCGGCGACGCCAAGCTGCTCGCGGCCCTCGCCACCCAGGCCACCGCCTTCCTCGACGTCGCGCGGCTGCACCGGCGGGCGCTGGCGCAGGAGCGCATGGAGCGCGAGCTGCAGCTGGCCTTCGAGGTGCAAGCGCGCTTGATGCCGCGCGGTCAGGCGTCGCGCCCCGGTTGGGACGTCGCCGCCCACTGGCGACCCGCCCGCGAGGTCTCGGGCGACTTCTACGACGCGATCGACGTGGGCGACGAGCTGGGCCTGATCGTCGCCGACGTCGCCGACAAGGGGATGCCAGCGGCGCTCTTCATGGCCGTCGTGCGCAGCCTGCTGCGCGCGAGCGTGGGCGCCGACCGGTCGCCGGCCGAGGCGGTGATGCAGACCAACCGCTGGGCGTGCCGCGACGCGACCGACGGCACCTTCGTGACCCTCTGGTACGGCCAGTTCGCGCGCGACGGGCGCGTGCGCTACGTCAACGGGGGCCACAACCCGCCCATCGTCCTGCGCCGCGACGGCCGCCTCGAGCGGCTGGCGCGCACCGGCATCCTGGTCGGTTGGGACCCGGACGTCGCCTACGGCGAGGCCGAGGTGACGCTCGCACCGGACGACCTGCTGATCGCGTACACCGACGGCGTCACCGAAGCGCTCGCCCCCGATGGCGCCGAGTACGGCGAGGCGCGCTTCGAGCGGGTCCTGCGCGCCGCCGCGGGTGGTCCCGCGCACGGCGTGCTCGAGGCGGTGCGCGCCGACCTCGAGCGCTTCACCGCCGGGGCGGAGCCCTTCGACGACGTCACCCTGTTGGTCGCGCGGCGGGCCGAGGGCACGGCCCCGTGACCGGATCGCGGGTATGCTCCAGCCTGCCCCCGACGCCGTTCCCCGATGGCGCGCGACCGCTCGACCGAGCTACCCCCGCCGTGCCCCACGCGCGGGTCGACGGAAGGACCTCGATGCCCAAGCTCCTCATCGCCGACGACGAGCCCCACATCCGGCTGCTGTTGACGCAGACCCTCGAGGCGCTGGAGGACGACGGCGTCGAGCTGTTCGTCGAACCCGACGGGCGCGCCGCGCTCGACCGGATCCGCAGCGAGCGCCCCGAGGTCGTCTTCCTCGACGTCATGATGCCGCGGATGAACGGGTTCGACGTCTGCGCGGCGGTGAAGGGCGACCCCGAGCTGCGCCACATCCAGGTGGTGCTGCTGACGGCCAGAGGGCAGGAGGTCGATCGCCAGAAGGGCGCCGACGTCGGCGCCGACCTCTACCTCACCAAGCCCTTCGATCCCGACGAACTCTTCGAGACCGCCGAGCGGCTGCTCGGCCTGGGGTGACGCCATGCCGACGATGACCCTCACGAAGCCCGCCGACGACGACCACCTGGCGCTGTTCCTGTCGTTCGTCGAGCTGGTCGCCGACCGCTTCGGGCTGGCCGACGACACCGCCCACCGCCTCAAGCTGGTGGTGGAGGAGGCGGCGGCGAACGTCGTGCGCCACGCCTACGCGTCCGGCGGCGCCGGCGACCTGACGCTGGTCGCCGACGTCGACGACGCCGCGGTCGTCGTCACGCTCGAGGACGAAGGACGCCCGTTCGCCCCCGAGGACGCCCCGCCCCCCGACCTCGGGAGCGGGT
>JARGGE010000509.1 GCA_029210865.1 Trueperaceae bacterium | reverse complement strand
CCGCGAGCAACCGGTGCGCGAGGGCGTGGAAGGTGAGCACCGACACCGCGGCCGTGGTGGGGTCGGCGTCGAGCTTCGCGCGCACGGCCGCCACCGCCGCGCGCGAGAAGCTGACGACCAGCGTCGCGGCGGGGTCGCAGCGGCCGGTGGCCACGCGGTGGCGGACGCGGGCGACCATCGTCGTCGTCTTGCCGGCGCCCGCCACCGCCAGCACGACCGCGCGAGCGCCGTCGTGGGCGACGACCGCGCGCTGCGCGGCGGTCAGGGTCGGCGGGCCCTCCGCCGCGGTGACCTCGACTGACGGGCCGGACGGTGCGGAGGTGGATGCGGGGGTACGTGCCGCGGCGGGTGCTACGGCGGCCGCGGCGGGTTCGGCACCCTCCCAGCCGGCGACGGCCCGTGCCGCGTCGCGGACGTCGCGGACCGTGTGGGCGCGCCAGCGCACGCGCGGGTCGCCCCGGACGCGGAAGGCGACGCTGCTCGCGGCCGACGCGCCTCCCGCCTCGGCGGCCCGCACCTCGAGCGCGTCGCGCGCCCAGGCGAGCGCCCCCTCGATGGTGGGCGTGACCGCGCGCCGCTGCGCCGCGCGCGGAGGCGGTCCGGCGCGGTCGCCGGGTGGCGAGGCCGCGTCGCCGATCGGCACCGTCGGCTCGGCGCCCAAGAGCAGCGCCCACGCGTCCAACGGCGAGCGCGGCCGGGGTGGCGGCGGGCCCTCGACCTTCACCACCCACGGCCCCGGGGCGTGCCACCAGCGCGGGCGAGCTCCTGCGGCCATGCCCTAGCGTGACGGAGGTGCGGTGGCGCGGGTGCGCCCGAGGCGGCCCCGGCCGAGGTGCGGTCGGCCCCGATCCCCCCGTCGCTTGACGAGCCCCGGCCGCCGCGCTACCCTCCGGCTGGCCCGGCCCGGTTCCCGGGGGCCGCTCGCGTCCGCACCCGCGGCGGTCTTCACGATGGACACCACGCTCCGACGCATCCCCCGCTGATCCTGCGGCGCCCACCGGCGTCGCCCGCGTCCTGCACCCTTGCCGCCCCGCTCGGGGCCGGAGCGTCCCCATGCCATCCCTGCGCCTCACGGGCGTCGGCGTCGACCTCGGCGACCGCACCCTCTTCGACGACGCCCACCTGACCCTCCATCCCAGCCGCCGGCTCGCCCTGGTGGGCGAGAACGGGGCCGGCAAGTCGACCCTGTCGCGGGTGGCCGCCAGCCTCCTCGCGCCCGACCGCGGTCGCGTCCACCGGGACGGCCGCGTCGCCTTCCTGCCACAGACCCCGGACGGCGACGAGGCGCCCGGCTCGGGCGGCGAGCGCCAGCGCCGGCGGCTCGAGGCCCTGCGCGTTCGGAGCGCCGACCTGCTGCTGCTCGACGAGCCCACCCACCACCTCGACGCCGCCGGGCTGGCGTGGCTCGAGGGCTGGCTGCGCGACGTCGACGCCGCCGTGCTCTTCGTGGCGCACGACCACGCCTTCGTCGACGCGGTCGCGACGGACGTGGCCTTCCTCGAGCGCGGGGCGCTGCGGATCGAGGCGGGCGGGTACGCGGCCGCGAGCGCGCGCCGCGCGGCGGCCGATGCGGCCCAAGGCCGGCGTCACCGGGCCGACGCCGCCCGCCGCACCGCCCTTGAGGCGGCGGCGCGGCGCGAGGTGGCGCGCGCTCGCAGCGCCGACGCCTTCGATGCGCGGCGCGCCGAGGGCCAGTCGCTCCTGGGCGCCAAGACTCGTGCCGAGTGGTCGGCGCGCACGTCCGCCCGGCGCTCGCGGGCGCTGCAGGCGCGCCTCGACCGCGAGGCGCCCACCGCCAAGCCGTACGAAGACCGGCGGCGCCTCGCCTTCGTCGCGCGCCCCGCCGACCCCGGCCCGCGCGAGGTGCTGACCGCGCGCACCCTCACCGTCCGCCGCGGGGGCCGAACGCTGATGGAGGGCGTCGACCTGTTCGTACGCGCCGGCGAGCGTCTGGCGCTCGTCGGCCCCAACGGCGCCGGCAAGACGAC
>JARGGE010000508.1 GCA_029210865.1 Trueperaceae bacterium | reverse complement strand
GGCCGCGCGCAGGTCGGCCGCGTGCCCGATCGGCGCGCCCACCCATGCGGCGACGCCCGCGACGTCGGGGGCCCCGGTGGGTCGCAGCGCCGCGGCGGCGCTCGCGAGCAGCGGCGCGAGCGCGCCGGGCGCCACGCCGAGCGCCACGATCGCGCCGGCGGCGACCAGCATCGGCGCGCGCATCGTCCACGGCGCCTCCTGCACCGGCCGCGCCACGGCTGGACGCCCCAGGAACGCCATCGCCACGAGCTTGACGAGGGCGGCGGCGGTCCCGACCGTGGTGGCCACGAAGATCCACTCGGCCCCCACGAGCCCTGGTGCGCCACCGTGCTCGGCGGCGTGGACGAGGGTGTGGTGCAGGACGCTCTTGCTGACGAAGCCATTGAGCCCTGGCAGCCCGGCGATCCCGCCGGCGCCGATCAGCACCGCCGCGAAGGTCCACGGCATGCGCCGCGCGAGGCCGCCGAGGCGCCGCAGGTCGGTCTCCCCGGTCGCGTGCACCGCCGCCCCGACGCCGAGGAACAGCAGGCCTTTGGCGAGCGCGTGGTTGGCCACGTGGAGCAGCGATCCGGTCCAACCGACCGCGCCGTGGTCGGCCAGGTACGCCGCGGCGCCGAAGCCCGCGAGCACGAACCCCATCTGGCTGACGCTGCTGTAGGCCAGAAGCCGCTTGGCGTGCGTCTGGGCGAGCGCCATGACCACGCCGATCGACATCGTCGCGACCCCCCACCAGAGCACGGCGAGCGCGAGCGCCTCGCCGGAGGGTGCCGCGGTCCCGCCGCCGTACAGGCCCGCGAGCGTGCGGAGGATGCCGTACGCCCCGGCCTTGATCATCACGCCCGACAGGAGCGCGCTCGCCGGCGCCGGAGCCGCGCTGTGGGCGTCCGGCAACCACAGGTGGAGGCCGAGCGCGCCTGCCTTGACCCCGAAGCCGAGGACCAGCAGCAAGGCGGCCGTCGCGCGCAGACCGGGGTGGGTCGGATCGAGCAGCAGCGGCTGCGTCAGGTCGCCCCCGCCGAGGAGGTCGACGAGCAGCGCCCCGGCCAGCACCGCGAAGCCGCCGAGCAGCGTCAGGACCAGGTACTTGAGGCCGGCGCGCTCGGCGACGGGCCCGCCCACGTGCACCACGTAGAGGTAGGCGACGAGCCCGAGCCACTCGAAGAAGACGTAGAGGGTGATCAGGTCGCCGGCGACGACCACGCCGAGCATCGCCGACAGCACCGCCAGGCTGGTCGCGTGGTAGCGCGGCGCGTGGGCATCGCCGTGCAGGTACCCGGTGGCGTAGACCGACGCGATCGTCCAGGCGAAGGTCGCCACGAGCGCGAAGAGCAGCCCGACGCCGTCGAGGGTGAAGCGCAACTCGCCGAGCACCGCCGGCAGCGTGGCGACGACCCGCCCGTGCGCGAGCACCGCCGGCGCCAAGCCCACGGTGCTCGCGAACGTGGCCGCAGCGACCAGCGCGACCAGCGCGCCCAGCCCTGCCACCCGCCGGCGCGCGAGCGCCAGCAGCAGCGGCGCCGCCAGCGCGGGCGCGAGCACGAGCCACAGGGGGCCGGCGTGGTTCACGACCTCAGCCCCCGCCGAACCAGACGGCCGCGACGCGGCGCGCGACGTCGAACGGGAAGCCGGTCAGCGCCGAGCCGACCCCCAACACGAGCGTGAGCGCCGCCGCGACGAGCGTGGGCGCGAGCAGCGCGACGGGGGCTTCGAGCCGCGGAACCGGCGCCCGCGCCGGGGCGTGGGCGCCCCCGGCGTCTGGCGCACCCTCCGGAGCGTTCACCGGCGCGGCGTCCGCGGCTTCGAAGTAGAGCGCGTGCACGACCGGCAACAGGTAGCCGGCGGCGAGCAGCGCGCCGAGCAGCACAGCGAAAAGTACCGCCGCCCGGCCGTCGCGTCCCATTTACTTGTTCTGCTTGCGCTTTAGCGAGAGCTCGTAGGCCTTCTGCACCTTGGCTTCTATGGCCGCCATCTCGAAGGGCTTGACCACG
>JARGGE010000507.1 GCA_029210865.1 Trueperaceae bacterium | reverse complement strand
GGATGCCGCGGCGGTCGCGCTCAGCGAGGCGCCGGAGAAATCCGCCGACCTGGTGCTGATCGTCGATGTAGGCACCAATGCCGAGCTGCTGCTCGGCAACCGCGACCTGGGCCCCGACTTCCTGGCGGTGGGTGACGAGGTGCTCGACGGCCTCGAGCTCGCCAGCCGCTTCACGTGGGACCTCGCCCACCACGACCTCGTGGGCCCGCGCGCCGAGGCCCTGCGCGGCCTCCCCGGTCCGCGCACCTTCGTGCTGTGCGGGACCGAGGGGTTCAAGGGACTCAGAGGGCTCGCGAACGAACCGGGTACCGACGGCACCGTCCGGCTGGCCAGCACCGCGCTCAATACCCGGAAGATCGCGCTCGACCTGACGTTGGACCATGAGGCCGGTCGCGAGGCGGAGCGCACGGTCACCGCCCCGTGGTCGGTGCCCGACGTGCCGCTCGTCCCGTTGGCCGGGCTCGACCACGGCACCATCCTCAGCTCGCCCACCGCGAAGGCGGTCGACCTGGTCGCGGGCGCGCTCGAGGTCGCCGACGACGCTGGGTACGCCGCCTGGCATGCGGCCGCGACCGCCTACGGGGCACGGGTGCTACAGCGCGCCCAGCGCCGCGCGAAGCCGCTAGGACGCTGGCAGCAGTTGATCGTGCGGGTGATCGACGAGCGCGGCGACCCGGTCCGCGATTACTACCTCGACTTCGTGCACCGCGCGCCGGACGAGCGCCGCTGGAGCGTCCTGGAGGGCCTTCGCATGCACGTCCACCCCTACGGGCGCGATCCCAGCCTCCGTTGCTTCCACCTCGACCTCGACTCGTTCCGGCTGCCTCCAGGCACGACGCTCGGGTTGCGGCTCCTCGCTCACACGGGCACCGAACGGGTGCGCTACCGCGGCTACGCGAGCGCTTCGCTCGTGATGCGCCGGGAGGTCGAGACGGCTGCCGAGAGCGCCGCCTGGACGGCGGCGCTCGACCTGTCGCGGCTCGAGAAGATCGAGCTCTTCTACCCCTTCACGACCACGCTGGTGGAGCTGACCATCGACCGGGAACCGATCGTGGACGCCGTGGTGCGGCTGGTGGGGCGATGATCGGTCGCCGGCATCCTGCCTTCGCGCGCATCGACCACCGTCCGTGGCCCGTTCCGACCCGGCCGTGGGCCTGGCACCAGTCGTGGCGCGAGCTGCTGTTCGTCCATTGGCCGGTCCCGGCCGCCGCGCTCCAGCCACTGGTGCCGCGTGGGCTCGCGGTCCAGGAGTTCGAAGGCACCTCGTGGGTGGGCGTCGTCCCGTTCCGGATGACCGGCGTGATGCGGCGCCCGTTCCCCGACCTCCCCGGCATCTCCGCCTTCCCGGAGCTGAACGTCCGGATCTACGTCGAGGCCGAAGGCAAGCCCGGCGTCTGGTTCCTGAGCCTCGACGCCGCCAACCCGCTGGCCGTCCGGGCCGCGCGTCGCTTCCTCCACCTGCCCTACCACGACGCCGACATCGCCTTCGAGCGCACGGGCGACGACCTGACCTTCGCCTCCCAGCGACGCGGCGCGCCCGAGCGCTTCCAGGCGACGTACGGACCGACCGGACCCGACGAGGAAGCGGAGACCGGCACGCTCGAGCACTGGCTGACCGAGCGCTACTGCCTCTACGCCCAGGCACCGGACGGCCGGCTGCTCCGCAACGAGGCCCACCACGCGCCCTGGCCGCTGCGACCGGCGTACGCGAACCTCGAACCGACCACCCTGCTCGCAGGCTTCGGCATCGAGCCGGGGCCGGGTCGGCCGCACGTCCGCTACGCGGACGGCGTCAACGTCGTCGTGTGGGACGCGGAGGTCGTACCGGTGGTGCCCTGAGGAACGGCCCCGGTCGTCAGCCGCCGATGCCCGGCCGCCCCGGCAGCAGGTACGCGACCCAGTAGACGCCCGCCACCAGCAGCGTGTCACCCACGACGTTCCCGGCCGTGACCGCAGCGAGGTTGGTCGCCATCGCGCCGATCGGCACCGCGCCC
>JARGGE010000506.1 GCA_029210865.1 Trueperaceae bacterium | reverse complement strand
ACCGCGTCCGTGAAGGAGGAGCCCGTGACCCACCCCCGCCCCGTCCGCCTCGCCCTCGCCGTGTTGCTCGGCCTGGTGGCGACCGCCGCGTTCGCGCAGCGCGTCGTCACCGTGAACGCGGTCCAGATCTTCGGGTCGATCGACCCTGCGATCGTCTCCGATTACACCGATTACATGGCGGCCGTGAACCTGTACGACGGCCTCGTGACCATCGACGAGAACGGCGCCTTCGTGCCGCAGCTCGCCGAATCGTGGGAGGGCAACGACGACGCCACCGTCTTCACCTTCCGCCTCAAGCGCGGCGCCACCTTCCACGACGGGAGCGAGGTGCTGGCCTCCGACGTCGTCTACTCGTTCGAGCGACTGATGGCGATCGGGCAGGGGCCGAGCTACCTGTTCACCGGCGTGCTCGAACCGGGCAGCGTGGTCGCCCTCGACGACCACACGGTGCAGTTCAGCTTGTCGCAGGTCTTCTCGCCGTTCATGGCGAGCGTCCCGCTGATCTTCGTCGTCAACGAGGACGAGGTGCGGGCGAACGAGGTCGACGGCGATTGGGGCCGTGCGTACGTCGCCGAGCGCGGCGTCGGGGCCGGCCCGTACCGGGTGCAGTCCTGGGAGCGCGGCAGCCGCCTGGTGCTCGAGCGCTACGCGGACTACCACCAGGGGTGGCACGAGGGTGCGATCGACGAGGTGCGCGTGCTGATCACCAGCGACGAGGCGACCATCCGCGCGTTGGCCGCGAGCGGCGACTTGACGATGACCAGCCAGTACTCGGCGCCCGAGACCTACGCCGCGCTCGACGCGACCGACCGCTTCCGCATCGTGTCGCAGCCCACCGGCACCGCCTTCTACTACAAGCTCAACACCAAGGTCGCGCCGACCGATGACGTGCACGTCCGTCGGGCGATCGCCTGCGCCACCGACTACGAGACGATCCGTGAGGTGATCTTCCCGGGTGAACCGCTCGCCGGCCCGCTGCCGTCCGCCTTCGGCGATCAGTACCTCGAGACCCTCGAGCAGCCGGTCTTCGACCTCGAGTGCGCCGCCGAGGAGGTGGCCCAGAGCCGCTACGCGGGCCAAGGCCCCATCCCGATCACCCACGCGTACGTCGCCGAGGCCGCCTTCGAGGCCGACATCGCGCTGCTCTTCAAGGCCACCATGGAGCCGCTCGGCTTCGACGTGACGCTGCAGCCCGAACCCTGGAACCGCCTCACCGAGCTCGCGACCAACGTCGAGACCACCCCGAACGTGAGCCAGGTCTTCTTCGGCCCCACGTACGCCTCGCCGGACTCGATGTTCTACACGCAGTACCACTCGAACGCCGCCGGCACCTGGGCGTCGATGGAGTGGCTGCAGGACCCCGAGATCGACGCGCTCATCGACGCCGCCCGCGCCACCGCTGACGCGGCCGAGCAGAACGCCATCTACAAGGAGCTGCAGGCACGGCTGGTGGACCAGCAGACCGACGTCTTCCTGCTCGTCCAGACGGTCCAGCACGCGATGGACGTCTGCCTCGACGGCTTCACCTACCTGCCGATCCAGTCCTTCGATTACGACTGGTCGCGCTACACCTGGACCTGCGAGTGACCGACGGCGGCTAGCGCGCCGCTCCGACCGCCGTGGCTCCCGACCCGCCGAGGGTCCGGGGCCACGGCCCTACGACGGGGATCGGCGTCGCGCCGCCCCACCCGCGAGAGGAGCCTCCCTTGGCCTACGCCGTCCTCATCCTCCGCCGCCTCGGCTGGGCGGTGGTGGTGCTGCTGGGCCTGTCGGTGGTCGTGTTCGCCATCGCCCGGGTGGTGCCCGGCGACCCGGCGCGCATGGCGCTCGGGCCCACCGCGAGCGGCGAGCAGGTGGAGGCGCTGCGCGCCGAGATGGGGCTCGACCGGCCGCTCCCGGTGCAGTACCTGCGCTACCTCGGTGGCGTGCTCCGTGGCGACCTCGGTCCCTCGCTCCTGACGCGCCGCGAGGTCACGCGCGACCTGGCGCAGACCTTCCCCGCCACCTTCGAACTG
>JARGGE010000505.1 GCA_029210865.1 Trueperaceae bacterium | reverse complement strand
AGCGGCGTGGCCACGACGCCGAACACGAAGCCCCCGACGTGCGCCCACCAGGCCACGCCGCCCGTCGTGGCCGCCACCTGGACCGTCTCGAGCGACGCCATGCCCTCGACCACCTGCAGCAGGGCCCAGTATCCGAGGTACAGCCAAGCGGGTAGCGGCCAGACGAAGAAGGCGGGTGTGCGCGCGAACGTCCGCAGCACGAGCCAGGGGAGCACGAGCGGCACCACGAGCGCGTCGACTCGGCGGCGCGGGAAGAAGCGCACGTAGGCGCCGAGCAGGGCGCTGATCGCGCCCGAGGCGCCCACGAGCGGAAGCGGCGAGGCGGGCGCAGCCACCGCGTGCGCCAGCCCGGCCACGACCGCCGCCGCGACGTAGAAGGCGAGGAAGCGGGCGTGGCCCAGGTGGTCCTCGACGTTGTCGCCGAAGACCACCAGGAACACCAGGTTGCCCACCAGGTGCGCCCAGCCGCCGTGCAAGAAAGCGTGGGCCAGCAGGCGGGGCGCCTGACCCGAAGGGTCGGCCCACCAGGCGACGGGCACCAACCCGCCCGCCCAGGCCACGCGCGCGACGCCCTCCAGACCCCCGAGCGCGATCGGCACCACGAAGGCCAGCGCGGCCGCCGCCGCCAGCGTCCAGACCACCCAGACCGCTCCGGCCCTCGGGTTATGGTCGCGGATCGGGATCACGGAGCGACGTCAGTCGCGCATCGGGACGGTCTCGAGGCCGGGACGCACCTTGACGATCGAGCGAGCCGGGACGACGCCGCGGACGGAGGCGGTCGCGTAGACCACCGAGCCGGCGCCGACGACGGTCCCGGGCGCGAGCACCGCGTTGCAGCCGATCGAGGCCCCGTCGCCGATCCAGGAGCCCAGCTTGCGCAGCCCCGTCGCGTGCCCCGCCATGACGATCGAGGCCCCGACGGTCTTGAGGTTCGCCAGCTTGACGCCCGCCCCCAGGTTGGCGCCGCTGCCGATCACGCTGTCGCCCACGTAGTTGAAGTGGGGCGCCTTGGCGCCGGGCAGGAACACCGACCGCTTCACCTCGGTGGCGTGGCCGACCTTGGCGCCAGCCGCCAACAGGACCCCGCCGCGCAGCGTCGCGCCGTGACCCACCTCGGCGCCCGCCATGAGCCAGGCCGGCCCCCACACGTAGGCGTGGGGCGCCACGTGGGCGCCGGCATCGACCCGGACCGGCCCCTCGAGCACCGCGCTCGGGTGCACGTCGCCGAGCACGTCGCCCTCACCCCACGCGGCGGCCAGCTCGGCCAGGAAAGCGTCGAGCCGCGCCAGCAGGGCCCACGGCGGATCGCCTTCGAACAGGTGCCGCCAGAGCTCCGGGATGCGCGCCAGGTCGAAGGTGTCGGGGAATCCGTCCATGGACGAGTCTACCCGCGCGCCGACGGGCCCGGCGCGGTAGCATCCGGCCCACGTGCTGCACCTCGTCGTGAACCCGACCGCCGGCCGCGGCCGCGGCCTCCCCCACCTGGAGCGGGTGGTCCGGACGCTGGAGCAGGCTGGCGCTCGCGTCGCGGTGACCACCACGGTCTCCCCCGCCGACGCGGCGGCCGCCGTGGCCGCGATGGCGCCCGAGGCGACCGCCGTCGCGGTGGGCGGCGACGGCACGGTCCACGCCATCCTGCGCGCCTGCCTGGCACACGACCGGCGCCTGGGGGTCCTCCCCTTCGGCTCGGGCGACGATTTCGCGCACGCGCTCGGCCTCGGCCGCAGCGACCCCGCCGCCGCCGTGCGGGTCCTGCTCGAGGGGCGCGAGCGCCGCATCGACGTGGCGACGGTGAACGGCGAGCCCTTCGTGAACGCCTTCGGGAGCGGCTTCGACGCCGACGTCGCGAACCGCATGCGGAGGGCCCCCAGGGCCTACCGCGGCCTCGCGGCGTACCTCTACGGCGTCGCCACGGCCCTCCGCGACTTCGCGCTCGCGGACGCCGAACTGCTGCTGACGCGCCCAGATGGCGCGCTCGAGCGCTTCGCCGGCCCGGCGCTGCTCGTCGCCGTCCAG
>JARGGE010000504.1 GCA_029210865.1 Trueperaceae bacterium | reverse complement strand
CGTCCACCCCGACGGCGCGCAGGTGCACGGCCAGATCCTCGTGCGCGACGTAATAGCGGCGCACGAGCGGCTGCATGTGGAGGCCGTGGACCAGGAAGTCGGTGATCACCTCGACCTGGGGGATCGTCGAGCCGCGCCGTCGTGACGAGAGGATCTCGGCCGAGAGGAAGTGCGTGTGGACCATCAGGTCGGGTCGGAAGGCGTCGATCTGGCGCGGCAGGTGGTAGCTGATCAGGCGGCCGAGCCGCGCGCGTACGCGCGCCTGCCGCCCCTTGGCTTCGCGCGAACCGTCGAGCCGCTTGCCCAGCCAATCGACCAGGTCGGGGGCGGTGCGCACCAGGTCGAAGTAGGCCTGGCGGTACAGCCGGCGGAACGGGGCGGTCGTGTAGTCGAGCAGGTCGACGTGCTCGACCGTGGCGCCGCGGCGCGTGAGCTCGTCGGCGACGGCGCGACCCGCGGCGACGTGGCCGGAGCCGATGGACGCCGAGATCACGAGCACGCGCGGGGACGGGGTCGGTGGCACCTCAGGAGTCTACCAGCGGTCCCGACCGCCGCGGACCTTCACCGCGTCCCAGCTTGGTCGGTTAGCCTCGCGGGCGAGGAGGCTCCACCATGCGTCCCACCCCCGCGCGCCGCGCCACCGTCCTGACGACCGTCGCGGTCGTCCTCACGCTGAGCGCGTGCGCCGCCGACCCCGCCCCCGACCTCCACGACCTCACCGTGGTGGGCGCGATCGACCAGCGCGTCACCTGGCTCTACGGCGCGCCCCGCTCGTTCGTTCTCGACGGGGTCGAGCGCGTCCTCGAGGCCCCTTCCGACGCCGCCACGCTGGACGCGTGGGCGGTGCCGGACGCCCTGTGGGTCGACGGGGCGCCGACGCTGCGGGCGCCCGCGACCGCCGTGCCCACCGAAGCCCCGGCCGAGGTCCGTCGGATCCCGCTGACCACGGACCTGCTGCTGACCACGCAGCGGGAGACGACCGCGCTGCTGTACTTCGACGGCAGCAGCTGGCTCGAGCTGGGCACCTTCGACCCGGCCGGGCTCGACGTCGTCGTGACGCCGCGGCCGCGCTTGCGCGGCCTCGCGGGGCTGGGCGAGCTGACCGTGGCCGAGGCGCGCGTCCTGCAGCGCGCGCTCGAGGACCTCGGCGAACCGCTCGTGGTGGCGTTCCTGACGGGCGACGACGTGCCGCGTCGGGTCGTCGACGGCACCGGCGAGCTGCGCTCCACGGCGGTGCACGTCACCGTCGGCCTCGAGACCGACGCCTCGGCGCTGCGGCCGACGCCGCGCGACGTCCCCTTCGAGGTCGTCGCGCAGGGGTCGCAGGCCGTGGGCATCGCCGCCCCCGAGTACCGCCTGCTGCAGACCCGCGACGAGCTGTCGCGGGCCTGGAACCAAGCGTACGGCGCGTCGCTCGAGGTACCCCGGCTCCCGTCGGCCGACCTGACCCGCGAGACCTTGGTGGCGGTGTTCCTCGGGCCCAAGCCCACCGGTGGGTACGGTCTCGACGTGCGCGCGACGACCTTCGACGGCGGCGACCTGTACGTCGACGTGCGCGAGCGCGTGCCGGCCGCCGACGCGATCGTGACGCAAGGGCTCACCAACCCCTGGCTGCTGCTGCGCATTCCCCGCGGCGACGTGGCGGCGGTGTGGTTCCGCGACGCGGTCGACGGGCGCCTCCTCGCCGTCGCGCGCCGGACGCAGTAGCCGGGGCGGGCGCCCGCGCGCCCTCGGCGCGCGTTCCGGCGCCTCAGGTGAGGGCGGTGGGGTCGAACAGGCGCCGGTACTCGTCGGTGGCGTAGCGGTCGGTCATGCCGGCGAGGTAGTCGACGACGGCGCGCTCCAGGCCGAGCCGTTCGGCGGAGCGGCGGACGTCCGGCGGCAGCATGTCGGGCGCCTCGAGGTAGGCGTGGAAGGTGCGGTCGAGGATGTGGTCGGCCTTCCGCGTCATCCGGATGAGCCGGTGGTGGAAGTACAGGTTGGCGTAGAGGAAGGCCTTGAGCTCGCGCAGTTGGCC
>JARGGE010000503.1 GCA_029210865.1 Trueperaceae bacterium | reverse complement strand
CATCATCCTCGCGCCCGTCACCGACGATCGCGAACACATCACCATCCTTCGGGACCAGTCCATCCCCGTCGTGCTCGTCGACCGGACCGTGCCGGACGCCGACCTCGACGTGGTGCGGAGCGACGTTCGACAGGGAGGTCGTCAGATGACGGAACACCTGCTCGAACACGGCCACCGGCGGATCGCCTTCATCGGCGGCCGGCGGGAACTCTCTTCGCTGCAGGAGCGGCTTCGCGGTTACGAGGACGCGATGGGATCGCGTGACCTGCCGACGACCGTCGAGCTAGGGAACTTCGACCGCGCGAGCGGCGTGGCGGCGGTCGACCAGCTCTTCGGACCCATGCGGGTCGCTGGCGCCGCGAAGGTCACGGCGCTCGTCGCCGCCAACAACTACGTTGCCGTGGGCGCGGTGGCAAGGCTGCGCGAGCTGGGTCTCCGGGTCCCCGGCGATGTGAGCATCGTCTCGTTCGACGATTTCGAGGTCGAGGCGCTGATCGATCCCTTCTTCACGGTCGTCAAGCAGCCGGCGTACGACATCGGTCGACACGCCGCCGCGATGCTTCTCGAGCGGATGAGCGGGTTGGCGGTCGCCGCGCGTGAGCTGGTCCTGCCGGTCACGTTCATCGAGCGCCACTCGGTCGAGCGCTTGAGGTCGACGCGGCGTTGAGGTGACGCACGCACGAGCATTCCGAACGACCGCACCGGCCCGATGAGGCCATCGGCCTCGCCGCCGCCGCCGCCACCGTGCTACATGGGATGACGGGCTGCACGATCACGCCGCGCCGGGCCCGATGGCGGTCGCCTCACCGACAAACGGTCCCCGCCCGCCCCGGCCGCGCGTCGGTGTTGTCCCAGGAATCGACCACCGTCTCGCCGAGCATCAGGTAGACCGTGTCGCCGCCGTTGTTCCAGACGCCCTGCCCCGGGTTGCCGATGGTCAGCTCCCCGGGGCCCCGCTCGCCGACCGGCAGCCGGAAGGCCGTCTGGGACCCCTCGTCCCACAGGTAATACCCGCGCGTGTCGAGGCGCTCGCGCAGCAGCAGCGTGACCGACTCCGCGTCAGTGTCGTTCGGGGTGTCGGGGTCGTAGAGCACGCACGCGATCACGATGGGCCCGGGCGGCAGACCCTCGGCTGCGCTCGGCACGCGCGGCGCGGCCCACAGGCCGATCGCCGCAGCCCGGGCGACCGCCGCGGCCTCGGCGTAGCGGTCCGCGTAGGTGACGTTGGGCTCCATCGCCAGCGGGCGCGCGAGGCCGGCGGCGACCAGGTCGAGGTTCACCTGGGTCGCGGCCAACCCGTCGATGGTCCAGGCGCCCTCGGGGTCGGCGACGTAGGCGTAGGCGAGCAGCCGGCCGAAGGCGTCCTCGGGACCGAGGCCGAACTCGAGCCACACGAGCGCGCCGGCAGGGAGACGAGCGCGAAGCCAGGCGGCCGCCTGATGGACTCCTCAGATAGCTCGCGCACCTACCTCAGGCAGTTGCCCCCTCTCGCCCGAGCCGATGGACCAGCTCCCGGGTGGCCAGGTACAACTCACGGAACGCACGGTATCCGCGCTCGTAGATGGGCGCGACCAATGGATCCGGCCGAACCGTGGACCGTGTCTCCACCCAGGACGCGAGGCGCGACCGGTCGAACAGCCCGGCCGCCAAGCCCGCTAGGAAGGCATCGCCGAAGCTCGCCCCCACCGTCTCACGTGCCAGAACCTGCTCGACGCCGGATGCGTCCGACACGATCTGCGGCCACAGCTCGGTCTGCGCTCCGCCACCCACGGCGGCGATGTGATCGATGGATGCGCCGAGCTCGCGGAACGCCTCCACGTTGTGGCGGATGCCGTACGCGACGCTTTCGAGAACCGCGCGGAACACGTGGTCTCGTGTGTGGGCCAGCGTGAGGCCCGCCAGAACGCCACGCGCGTGCGGATCGTTGATCGGCGTGCGCTCGCCGCTGAAATAGGGCAGCATGACGAGTCCCTCAGCGCCGGGCGCCACACCACCAGCGCCCTCGAAGAGCGCACGGTAGGCATGG
>JARGGE010000502.1 GCA_029210865.1 Trueperaceae bacterium | reverse complement strand
TCCGCCTCCGCCTCGCCGAGGCGGGCGAGCTCGAGGTCGAGGTCGGGGCTCGGACCGTCCGGCTCGGTGGCGTAGGCGGCGCGCACCGTCCACGTGGCGGGGACCCGCGCGCGCTCGGGGTCGGTGGCGTCGGGGACGCGACCGGGATCGTAGGCGATCCGCAGCGTGGCGGTGCCGAGCTCGTCGTAGGCGCGGTGGTCGAGCTCGAAGCCGATCGCCTGCTCCTCGACGGCGCCGCCCAGCGCGCGCCCGGCGAGGCCACCGGAGCGCTGCGGGTCGACCTCGGCGAGGTAACGCACGGTGAAGGTGCCCAAGGCGGCGTCGCCGGACACGTAGGGCCAGCGGACGCGGACCTCGGCGCGCTCGCGCGCCGTGCCCGTGGTGACGAGCAGCTGCGGTTGGCGGTCGCCGGACGCGAGCGGCAGCACCAGCACCGGCAGGGCGAGCACGGCGACGCCGCGGACGAGGACGGTGGCGCGGTAGCCCACCAGGCGGTCGCCCGGGTACAGGACGAGGCGCTCGGCGCGGAAGCCGTAGTCGGGGTTCGTCTGCTCGCAGCGCGTGCATGGGGAGGCGAAGGCGTCGATGAAGGTCACCTGCCCCGGCAGGCGCTCGGCGAGCGCGCCGGAGACGTCGATCGCGGAGGTGAACACGACCGCGTCGATCGCGCGGACCCGCTCCTGCTCGAGGTCGACCTCGAGGTCGAGCCCTTCGACGCGCTCTTCGCCGCTCGCGAAGCTGCCCTCGCCGACGATCCGCACCAGCCGCCCCGCGACGTCGATCTCCAGCCGGGCGCCGACGATCGTGACGTCGTCGATCGTGACGGTCACCCGGCGACCCGTCAGGACGATGAACTCGACGCTCGACCCGCCGGGGAGCGCGTACGTGCGCAGCTCGAGGCGCGCGTCGGGGTCGTCGCCGGTGTCGATGGTGAGCGTCGCGGCGCTCGCGAGGCCGGCGCAGGCGAGGACCAGGATCAGGGCGAGGCGCACGCGCGCACAGGCCCGACGCGGCCGTGGTGGCGCAGCGCCGCGGGCCTTCATCGGCGCGCCGACCGGATCAGCAGCACGGCGCCCGCGACCGCGTAGAGCGCCACCGGCGCCCAGCCCGCCGCCCACGCCGGGATGGTGCCCTGCGCGCCGAGCAGCTTGGCCACGCTCCAGGTGGCGTAGTAGAGGAAGGTCAGCACTAGGACCGCCACCAGCCCGAGCGGCGCCGCGCGACGCACGCCCGCGAAGGCGACCGCGACGGCGAAGAGCGCGAAGGCGAGGGCCGCCGCCGGCTCGGCGGCCTTGCGGTGCAGCGCCGTCCACTCCGCGGCCGTGTCGCGGCCGCCGGCGCGCAGGCGCGCCAGGAGCTCCGGGAGCGGCAGCGTCACCAGGTCGCCGGTGCCGATCGCGGCGGCGGTCAGCCCGCGGACCGGCAGGACCGCCGTCTCGGCCCGCACGTCGAGCACCGTGCGCCCGTCGCGGAAGGAGCGCAGGCGCAGGTCCTCGAGCCGCCACACGCCCGCCTCGGGGTCGGCGGTGCCGCGCGCGGCCTCGATCAGCTGCCGCGGACCCGCGGACCCGCCCGGGGCGATCACCGTGATCCCCACCAGGCGGCCGCCCTCGGTGACGCGCTCGAGGAAGATCGAGCGGCCGAGCGCGTCTTGGAAGAAGGCGCCGCTGCGCAGCACGGTCTCGGGGCTGCGCAGGAGGATCTCGCGCTGCACGTCCAGCGCGCGCGCCTCGCTCCATGGCACCACCACTTCGTTGTTGAACAGCGTCAGCAGCGCGACCGCGGCGCCCACGGCCAGGACCGGGGCGACCGTCCTGCGCGGCGCCAGGCCGAGGTGCAGCGCGGCGCGCAGCTCGCCGTCCTGGGTCAGGCGCGTGAGCGCCAGCAGGGCGGCGAACAGGAGCGCCAGCGGCAACCCGGTGGCCGCGGCCGCCGGGAGCTTCAGGAGCAGGTACGAGGCGACGGTCGCCGCCGGCACGCCGCGGGCGAGCACGTCGGCCAGCACGCCCAGCAGGAACGAGGCGAGCA
>JARGGE010000501.1 GCA_029210865.1 Trueperaceae bacterium | reverse complement strand
ATCGCGACCGTCGGTGCGCTGCTGCAGGACGAGGCCGGTCGTCTCGTCACGCTGCTCGGCCCGGGCGGCGTGGGCAAGACCCGCTTGGCCGTCGCAGTGGCTGAGCATGTGCACGGCAGGTTCCCGGGCGGCGTCGCGACCGTGGCGCTCGACCCCGCGCACCACGAGCGGCTGACGGCCGAGGACGTCGCCGGCTGGGCGGCGCCCGACGGGCCGGGGCTCGAGCTCGACCCGACGCCGTCGTCCGCGGGCCCCGGCGTGCTGGTGCGCGCCGGCCGCGCGACCGTCGACGCGACGATCGGCGAACGGCTCGCCCAGGCGCGGCACCAGCTGCGCAGCGAGGTCGAGGCGCTGCTCCAGGGCGGCGCGGCAGGCGGTGCGCCGTGAGCGTCGTCGGGACCATCGAACGCATCACCGGCCCCATCGCGCGCGTGCGCACGCACGCCCCGGTGGCGGTGCTCGAACACGTGTGGGTCGGCCATGACCGGCTCGCGGCCGAGGTCATCTCGGTCGCCGGCGACCGCGCCACCGTCCAGATCTACGAGGAGACCACCGGGGTGCGCCCCGGCGAACCGGTCGAGGGGACCGGGCACCCGCTGTCGGTGGTGCTGGGCCCCGGGCTGATCGGCCAGACCTTCGACGGCATCCAACGGCCGCTCGAGGTGGTGCGCGAGGCGCAGGGCATCTACCTGCGCCGCGGCGCCGCCGAAGGGATGCCCGATCGCGACTGGGCCTTCACCCCCAAGGTCGCCGCCGGCGACGGGGTGGCGGCGGGCGCGGTGCTGGGCACCGTCCCCGAGACGCCGCTGGTCGAGCACCGGGTCCTGGTGCCGCCGGGGCTGGCGGGCGAGGTCGTCACCATCGCCGCCGAGGGCACCCTGCGCTACGCCGACGTCGTCGCGCGGATCCGCGGCGAGGGCGGCGCCGAGCACGTCGTCACGCTCCTGCAGCGCTGGCCGGTACGCCGGCCGCGACCGATCAAAGAGCGCCTCGAGCCCGACCGTCCGCTGGTCACCGGGCAGCGCGTGCTCGACACCTTCTTCCCGGTCGTGCTCGGCGGCAGCGCCGCGCTGCCCGGCCCCTTCGGCGCCGGCAAGACGGTGTTGCAGCACTCGCTGGCCAAGTGGTCGGACGCGCAGGTGATCGTGTACGTCGGCTGCGGCGAGCGCGGCAACGAGATGGCGCAGGTGCTCCAGGAGTTCCCCGAGCTGGTCGACCCGCGCAGCGGCCGACCGCTGATGGACCGCACGATCCTGGTGGCCAACACCTCGAACATGCCGGTCGCGGCCCGCGAGGCGAGCGTCTACACCGGCATCACCTTGGCCGAGTACTACCGCGACCAGGGCTACGACGTGGCCCTGATGGCCGACTCCACCTCGCGCTGGGCCGAGGCGCTGCGCGAGATCGCCGGCCGCCTCGAGGAGATGCCGGCCGAGGAGGGCTACCCGGCGTACCTGCCGTCGCGCCTCGCGGCCTTCTACGAGCGCGCCGGCCGCGTCCGAACGCTCTCGGGCGACGAGGGGTCGGTCACCGTCATCGGCGCCGTGAGCCCGCCGGGCGGCGACTTCACGGAACCGGTGACCCAGCACACGCAGCGCTTCACGCGCGCCTTCTGGGCGCTCGACCGCGAGCTCGCCAGCGCCCGCCACTACCCGGCGGTCAGTTGGCGCGGGAGCTACAGCTTCTACGCAGGCAACGTCGCCGGCTGGTGGCGCCGGACGACCGGCATCGACTGGGTCGACCTGCGCCGGCGCGCCGGCGACGTGCTCGAGCAGGACGCGCGCCTGGAGCAGATGGTGCGGCTGGTCGGCGCCGAGGCGCTGCCCGACAGGCAGCGCTGGACGCTCGAAGTGGCGAACCTGATCAAGGAGGGGGTGCTCCGCCAGAACGCGCTCCACCCCGTCGACGCCTTCTGCCCGCCCGAGAAGCAGGCGCGCCTGCTGCGCCTGTTCATCGACCTCCACGACCAGGGCGTCGAGCTGATCGACCTGCACGTGCCGCTCATGCGGCTGCGCGAGTCGCTGGACCGCG
>JARGGE010000500.1 GCA_029210865.1 Trueperaceae bacterium | reverse complement strand
ACGCGGGCGCGGAGGCCTCCGCGCCCGAACCGACCCGCTGACCACGCGCGACGCGCGCCGGCCGGACGCGCGCCGCGCGAGCCCCGGGCGGGAACCGTGCCGGGAGGCGCCTCAGACCCGCCGGTAGCGCGCGAGCACGGCGGGGTCGGGCGCGAAGCCGAGGCCGGGGCCCTCGGGGACCGTGAAGGTGCCGCCCGGGCCAGGCTCGCCGAGCGGCGCCAGCCAGGCGTCGGGCCGGACGTAGAGGTACTCGAGCTGGAGGACGTTGGGGAGGGCGGCGGCCAGGTGCAGGCTGGCGTGCATGCCGGGCCCGTAGTAGGGCGAGTGCGGCAGAAGCGGGACCCCAGCGCGCCCGCAGGCCTCGGCCACGGAGAGGAACTCGCTGACGCCCCCCACCTTGGTGACGCTCGGCTGCGCGAAGTCGACGGCGCGGGCGGCGAGCGCGTGCTCGAACTGGACGCTCGTGCACCAGTTCTCGCCGGCCGCGATCGGCAGCCCGTGGCCGCGCAACGCCGCGAGCTGGGCGTACCCCTCGGGCGGGAAGATCGGTTCCTCGAGCCAGGACGCTCCCTGCTCGATCAGCGGCGCGATGGCCTCGCGCGCGAACGCCTCGCTCCAGTTGCAGTTCACGTCGACCGACATGGCCGTACCGGCACCCACCGCATCGCGGCACGCGCGCACGTGCGGCAGGGTGATCTCGTGCAGCTTGAGGTCGACGAAACCGCGCTCGAGCGCCTCGACGCACACCCGCGGGGCGATGGCGTCGTCACCGTAGCGCACGAGGCTGGCGTAGAAGGGCACCGGTGACGGCGCCTCCGACCCCTCGGCGCGCAGCAGCCGGTGGAGCGGCAGCCCGGCCCGCTTCGCCTTCAGGTCCCACAGCGCGATGTCGACGCCCGAGATCGCGTACATGGTGACGCCGTAGCGCCCGAAGAGGTGCAGCCGTTTCTGCGTCGCGAGGTTCCAGGCGCGCACGTCGTCGACCTCGGTCCCCACGAGCACCGGCGCGATCATCCGGTCGACGACCGCCTTGGTCGCGTCGGTGACGAAGTAGCCGAAGCCCTCGCCCCACCCGACGAGGCCGTCCTCGTCCTCGACCCGCACCAGCGCGATCTCCAGCTTGTTCCAGGTGGTCGGGCCGATGCCCTCGCCCTTGCCGCCGTCGTGGAAGGGGATGTCGACGATCATGGTCTCGACCGAGCGGATCTTCATGGCGTCTCCTCGCCGGTCGGCAGCGGCGCGACCATGTACGCGCCGCCGACGAAGGCGCGCCCCAGGCGCTCATCCATCGCCTCGAACGGGACGAAGTCGGGCGCCAGGTGGTCGAGCGCCCGGTCGCGCGGCTGGTAGCCGAGCTCGAGCGCGCGCTCGTTGCGGTAGAGCGGGTCGGGGCAGATCGAGAGGCCGTACACCACATCGAAGCGCACGTCGGGATGGGTGAGGCCGATGGCGAACAGCTCGGCGAGGTCGCGGGCGCTCGTCCACAGGCGCAGCGCGCGGTCGTCGGCCACCTGCGGGTCGGCGTTGCCGATGCGCGCCACGCACACCTCGAGCCCGAAGCGCTCGGCGTGCAGCGCGCAGGCGAGCTCGCCGAACGCCTTGCCGAGGCCGTAGTAGGCGTCGGGAGCGTACGCGGCGGCGTCGCCCGGGAAGCCGTCGCGGGCGTGGGCGCCGTGGACGTGGTGACTGCTGGCGTAGACGAAGCGGCGCACCCCGGCCCGCCGGGCCTCGTCGAGCAGGTGCACGGTGCCGCGGAAGTTGGCGTCGATCGAGTCGTCGAAGGCGAGCTCGAGCCCGTGCACGCAGGCCAGATGGAGCACGGCGTCGACCCCGGCGAGCGCCGCGCGCACGTCGGCCCGCACGGCCAGGTCGCCCACCAGCACGCGCTCGCCCGTCTGCGGGGCGGAGCTGGCGACCCGGTCGAAGAGGATCAGGTCGAAGCGCTCGCGCAGGAAGCGGCGCACCGCGGTGCCGACGCGCCCGGCCGCGCCGGTCACCAGCACGGTGGGCAGCGCGCGCTCGCGGTCGGCCGGGGCCTG
>JARGGE010000004.1 GCA_029210865.1 Trueperaceae bacterium | reverse complement strand
CGACGACCTGCTCACCGCCGTCGACTTCGCGGTGCAGAAGGGCTACCCGGCCCGCGGCGAGGACGTCGATCCGGGGTGAGCCTGGCGTAACGAGCGGGCTCGTCTTCCCGTTCGACGGGGTCGAAGTGGTGCGCCCGACACCCCTGGGTGCGCGGCTCGGCTCGAAGCAGCCCGTTCGGCTGATCGCAAGGTTCGTGGTCGGCCAAATGCAAACGGAACGATGGCTTCACACGTGCGACTGCACGGGTGAGGTCGGAGCCGTGAAGCCGTGACGCGCCTCGTCTTCCGCCGCGGCATCACGTGCGCCGTGCTGAACACGCTTCAAGCCCGTACTCGGCCCTCGCGGCGTCGGATGGGTTGACGCACGACTTCACTCAGCGTAGCGTTCGAGTCAAGCAAAGCTCGACCGAACGACCGGAGGGAGGGGTCCGTGGAGCACCACGTCCTCGAACGTGCGGCGGCGTACCATACCAACCCGCGCGCGCTGATCGTCACCGTCCAGGGGCTGTTGCCGACCCTCTCGGCCGCGGAGCGGGCGGTCGCGACGGTGCTCCTCGACGCTCCTGCCACCAGCGAGGCGTCGCTCCGTCTCGCCCACGTGGCCGTGGTCGCCGACGTCAGCGAGGCGGCGGTGGTGAAGTTCGCGAAGCGTCTGGGCTTCACCGGCTTCCGCGAGCTTCGTGAGGTCTTGCTGGCGTACCAGCGTCTCCACGGCGTCGACCTCCACGAGGAGCTCTCGCTCGCCGACGACTCGGCGACCGTCGTCCGCAAGGTCTTCGGCACTGCTCAGCAAGCGCTGACCGATACCCAGGCGATCTTCGACTTCGCCGAGTTCGAGGCCGCCTCCGAGGCGCTCGAGCGCGCGCCCACGCGGCTCCTGTTCGGCGTCGGCGGCTCGGCGACGATCGCCCACGACTTCGAGCACAAGCTGCTGCGCATCGGCATCGTCGCGCGCGCCCACGACGACCCCCACTTGATGGCGATGGCGGCCAGCCTCCTCGGTCACGAGGACGCGGTCGTCGGGATCAGCCACTCCGGCTCCACGCGCGCCGTGCTCGACGCGTGCGAGCTCGCCGCCGAGCGGGGCGCCACGGTGATCGCCGTGACCAACTTCGCCGAGTCCAAGCTCGCGCAGCTCGCCGACCGGGTGCTGCTGAGCGCGTCTCAGGGCTCGCCGATCACCGGTGAGAACGCCGCCTCCCGGATCGCCCAGCTCACGCTGCTCGACGCCGTCTTCGTGCGCGTCGCCCAGCGCCGCGGCGCCGCGTCCCTGCGCAACCTCGAATCCACCATGGGCTCCGTCGCCCGCAAGCGGCTGAGCTGAGGAGTCGTCCATGAACCTACCGCCCACCTCCAGCCGCCTCAACTCCATGGGATCGCGCCCCGACCTGTGGCCGCGCAAGCTCGACACGCTCGAGCGGATCCGCCGTTCCGGGACCGTCCCCGGGCTCGACCTGGTCGACGTCAACTACCCCCAGCACGTCGAGGGTCTCGAGACCGACGCGGTCGCGCAGGCGCTGCGCGAAGCCGGCCTGGGCGTGGGGGCGGTCAACCTCCGCTACGACGACACCTTCGCCGACGGCGCCTTCACCCATCCCGACGCCGCCACGCGCCGGCGGGCGATCGACCTGACGATCGAGGCCGGTGCCTGGGCGCTCGCGCTCGGCGCCAAGCAGATCATCGTCTGGCCCGGTCAGGACGGCTACGACTACCCGTTCCAGGTGGACTACCAGGCGCTGTGGACCCATACGGTCGAGGGCTTCCGGGCCGTGGCCGACGCGCTTCCGGAGTTGCAGATCGCCCTCGAGTACAAGCCGATCGAACCGCGGCGGTTCTACGCGGTCGGCGACATGTCGACCTCGCTGCTCGCGGTCCGCGACGTCGACCGCGACAACGTGGGGGTGGCACTCGACGTGGCGCACTCGCTCATGGCTCGCGAGAACCCGGCGCAGGCCGCGGCGCGGGCGCTGCGCGAAGGCAAGCTCTTCGGCATCCACCTCAACGACGCCTACGGGCAGGCGGACGACGGCCTGATCGTCGGTTCCGTCCACCCGGTGCAGACGCTGGAGCTGGTGTGGACGCTGCAACAAGGCGGCTACGCCCAGCACATCTACTTCGACACGTTCCCCGTGCGCGAGGACCCGGTCGCCGAGTGCGCGCGCAACGTCGACGCGCTGCGCCGCTTCTGGCGCGCGGCCGGCGCGCTCGACCAGGAGGCCCTCCGCGACGCCCAGGCGCGCCACGACGCGCTCCGGGTCCACGAACTGGTGCGCGGCGAGCCGGTCGGGGCGCCGTGAGCGGGCTGCTGGTCGTCGGGGGCGCCAACCTCGACCAGGTCGCGCGGGCGCCGCGCCTCCCGGGCCGTGGCGAGACGATCCTCGCCACCGGCTACCACGAGAGCCCGGGTGGCAAGGCCGCGAACCTCGCGAGCGCCGCCGCCGCGTGGGGCGCTCCGGTCCGCTTCGTCGGTCGGGTGGGCGAGGACGGTTTCGGCGACGTCCTGCTGGAGGCCTGGCGCGAGGCTGGCGTCGACGTCCGCCACGTGCGCCGCGATCCGGCTGGCACCGGCCTGGGGATCGTCTTCATGGACGACGCCGGCCAGTACCAGACGATCGTGGTGCCGCGCGCCAACGCGCGGCTCGCGGCACGCGACGTCGCCGAGCTCCCCGCCGACGCTTGGGACGGGGTCGCGGTGGTCGCCTTGGCGCTCGAGGCGCCTGCCGAAGCCACCCTCGCCGCCGCGCGGGCGGCGGCCGAGCGAGGCCTCCCGCTGGTGCTGAACGCCGCCCCGGCCGAGGGCATGACGGCCGACCTGTGGCCGTTCGTGACGCACCTGATCGTCAACGAGCACGAGGCGGCCCTGCTGTCCGGCCGGGCGGTGTCGGATCGCGAAGGCGCGATCGCGGCCGGCACCGCGCTCGTCGACCGCCTCGCCGCCGGCCGCGCCGCGGCCGTCGTCGTCACGCTCGGTGCCGAGGGCGCCGTGCTGCTCGCCGCCGGCGTCGCGCCGGCCCACGTCCCCGCGCCGGTGGTCGCCGCCCGCGACACCTTGGGGGCCGGCGACACCTTCGTGGGCGTCTTCGCGGCGGAGGTCGCCGCCGGACGTCCGCTCGCCCGCGCCGCCGCCCGCGCCTGCGTCGCGGGCGCGATCGCCGTCACCGTCGCGGGCGCTCGTGCCGCCGTGCGCCCCGCCGACCTCGAGACCCTCGCCGCGTCCGACCCCGTCGCCCGCGCCGCCGCATCGTCCGCGCCCGACCGCGCCGCACCCACGCCCAGCCTTGGAGGCCGTGCATGACGCAGAACCCCACCCCGTTCGCCGCCGCGGCCCCAGCGAAGGCGCCCGCCGCCCACCTCGGGTTCCTCGCCCGGAACCCCGGCCTGCGCTCGCCGCTGGGCCTGGTGGTCCCGCTCCTGTTGCTGATCGTGTTGATCAGCGTGGTCAACCCGGTCTTCCTCGACGGCCGCAACCTCTTCAACGTCTTCCGGCAGATCTCGATCTTCCTGGTGCTCGGGACCGGTATGACGGTGGTCATGGCCGCGCGCGGCATCGACCTGTCGGTCGGGTCGACCGTGGCGCTCTCGGCGTGCGTCTCGGCGATCGTCCTCAAGAGCGGCATGGCCGACGGGCTGGCGGTGCCGCTCGCGATCGCCGCGGGGGTCGGCGTCGGTGCGCTGGTCGGCTTGGTGAACGGCTACTTCGTCACCAACTTGCGGGTTCCGCCGCTCATCGTCACCCTCGGCACCATGACCGCGGTGCGTGGCGCCGCGTACCTCGTCTTGGGCCCCAACCAGCTGCGCAACTTCCCCGATGCCTTCTCCTTCATCGGTCAGGGCCGCGTGTTCGGCCTGCCGATGGCGGGCCTGGTCGCGATCGCCGTCGTGCTGTTCGGCGCCTACCTGATGAACCGCACCCGCTTCGGCGCGTACGTCCTGGCGCTCGGCGGCAACCGCAGCGCGGCCATCCGCGCCGGCATCCGCGTGGGCCGCTACGAGACGCTCGCCTACGTCTTCTCGGGCGCGGCCGCAGGGTTGGCCGGCATCATGCTCGCCTCGCGCATCGACGCCGCCCAAGCGGTGCTCGGCGCCACCATGGAGCTCCACGCGATCGCCGTGGTGGTGCTCGGCGGCACGCTGCTCTTCGGCGGTTTCGCGACCCTGCTCGGCACCTTCCTCGGCGCCGCCTTCCTGGGCGTGGCCGAGAACGGCCTGCTCCTGATGAGCGTCCCTTTCTACTGGCAGCAGGTCGTCATCGGCCTGACGCTGGTCGTCGCCGTGGCGCTGCAGCTCGCGCGCTTCCGCCGCCAAGGGATGGTCACCGAATGAACCTCGTCCAATCGCAGCCGGAATCCCCCCGCACCGGCCGCACCCGTTCGTCCGCCTGGAGGTCCCGTATGTCCCGCTTCGCCAAGCTCACCCTCGCCCTGTTCGCCGCCGTCCTGATCGGCGCGCCTGCGCTCGCGCAGACGGTGCGCATCGGCTACGCGCCGCCCGTCTACGACACGCTCGACTACTTCGGTCAGTTCGCTGCCGGCTTCCAGGAGGAGCTCACCGCGCGCGGCGTCGATGTCGAGTTCATCGCGCGCGCCTCGACCGCCGAGGCCAACGTCCAGCAGCAGCTCGACATCGTCGAGGACCTGATCGTGCTCGGCGTCGACTACATCATCGTCGGTCCCATCGACTACTTCGCCATCGTGCCCGCGCTGCAGGCGGCCAACGAGGCCGGCGTCCCGATCTTCGTGATCAACCACCTGGCCGTGCACCCAGAAGAGTCGAACGTCGACGTGCTCGCCTACTCGGGCTACTTCCACGAGGTCGGCGGCGAGGTCACGGCCAACTGGGCGCTCGAGAACCTGTTGCAGGCGGGCGACGAGGTCGGGCTGATGTACGCCGAGCCCGGCAACCAAATCTCCGAAGCGCGCGTCGGCAGCGCCCGCGACATCTGGACCGCCGCTGGCATCGAGATCGCCTTCGAGCACTACGCGTACTGGGAGCAGGCGCGCGCCTTCGACGCTACCGAGCGGCTCGTGCTCGCGCACCCGAACGTCAAGGCGATCTACGCCGGCAACAGCGCCATGGCCATGGGCACCGCGACCGCGCTCGCGGGCATGGGCCGGAGCGACATCGCGGTCTTCGGCTACGGCGCCGTGGCGCCCGAGCTCGACATGATCTGGGAAGGCCTGATCAAGGGCGCCATCTTCCGCGACAGCCAGTCGAGCGGCCGCTACATCGCCGAGGCCGTGTACAACGACCTCAACGGCCTGCCGATCGAGAAGCAGTACCCGCTCGACATGCTGATGGTCGCCAGCCGCGAAGACATCCTGACGAAGGTCCCGGTCGACGCGCTCCGTTTGATGGAGAACTGGCCCGAGGTCGAGGCCGAACTGGCGCGGCGTGGCAACTGAGGCCACCGCCCGCGCGCCGGAGACCCCCGCGGGGGTCTCCGGCGCGCCCCACGTCCGCTTCAGGGGCGTGTCGAAGCGCTTCGGCGGCGTCGAGGCGCTGAAGCCCCTCGACCTCGAGGTGCGGCGCGGCGAGGTGCTCGCCATCGTCGGCGACAACGGCGCCGGCAAGTCGACGCTCGTCAAGGTCCTCACCGGGGTGCACCCGGCCGACGCCGGCACCATCGAGATCGACGGTCGCCCGGTCAAGGTCGACCACCCGGACGTCGCGAAGGCGCAGGGCATCGAGACGATCTACCAGGACCTCGCCCTGGTCCCGACCTTCGACCTCGGCGCCAACTTCTTCCTCGGCCGCGAGCCGATGAAACGCTGGCTGGGCATCCTGCCGGTGCTCGACGTCGACCGGATGCGGCGCGAGGCGCGTCAGGTGGTCGAGGAACGCGTCGGACTCGAGATCCGCAACCCGTACAACCCCGCTGCGGTGATGTCGGGCGGTCAGCGCCAGGCGGTCGCCATCGGCCGCGCGCTGTACGCCGAGGCGGCGCTCGTGATCATGGACGAGCCCACGGCGGCGCTCGGGGTCGAGGAGCAGGAGAAGGTCCTGGCGATCATCGATCGCCTCAAGGGCCAGGGCGTGACGGTGCTCGTCATCAGCCACAACCTCGAGCACGTGTTCCGCGTCGCGGATCGCATCGCGATCATGCACAACGGTCACCTGCTGGCGGTGCGCGACGCCGCCACGAGCACCCGCGCCGAGATCGTCGGCCTGATCATGGGTTCCGACCTGCGTGCCGCGACCTGAGTCGACCGGTCGATCGACCCCAGGACGTGACCCGGCCGCGGCTTCCCGCCGCGGCCGGTCCTTCGTGGCGCCGCCTCACCCCGACCGATCCGGCCCCCCGACCCCGAAGCGCCGCACGAAGTGCACGAACAGCGGCACCTCCAGCGCCGAGAAGGTGAGCAGGGCGAAGAGGAACCAGTTCGTGCGCCAGCCGAACAGGTCGAAGGGAACGTCGCGACCCCAGAAGACCAGCCCGGCGAGCGCGAGCGCGAGGGCGGTGGTGGCCGCGTCGGCGCGGGCGAGCCGGCGCAGGTCGCCGCGAACGACGCGTGGATAGACCACCTGGTACGCGAGCGCCAGCAGGGCGACGTTGACGGCCAGGACGAAGGCCTCGGGGTAGGCGAGGGCGAGGGCCCGCATGGGACGAGTCTAGGCGACGGCCGGGTCGAGCGTCCGGCGGGCGGCGCCCGTGCGCTACCCTCGCGCGAGGAGGCTGTCGCATGGGACCGATCTTCCGCAAGCTCAACCTCAAGGACCAACCCGAGGTGGTGGTCGTCGGCGCACCGGCGTCCTTCGAGCCCGTGCTGGCGGAGCTCGGCGACCGCCGCGTCGTCCGCGACCCGGCCGACGTGGACGCGGTGGCGTTCGCGCTCGCCTTCGCGGCCCGGCGCGCCGAGCTCGACCCCCTGGCCGTGGCGCTGGCCGCCAAGGCGGTGGGCGACGCGGTCCTGTGGTTCGCCTACCCGAAGAAGAGCTCGAAGCGCTACCGGGCCGACATCGATCGCGACCACGGCTGGGACGTCCTCGGCGCCGCCGGCTTCGAACCGGTCCGGCAGGTCTCGATCGACGAGGACTGGTCGGCCCTGCGCTTCCGACGCGTCGAGCACATCCAGACGTTCACGCGGCCGGCGGCCGGCGCGCTCAGCGAGGCGGGGAAGCGTCGGGGGCGCTAGCCGCGCCGCCGTCCTCGAGGAAGCGCACCATGTGGACCTCGTCGTACGCGACGCCCTCCACGACCAGCGCCTCGCGCTCGTACCCGAAGGCCTCGAAACCGAACGCCTCGTAGAGCGCGCGCGCCGGGGCGTTGCCGGCCTCGACGCCCAGCAGCACCTGGCGCAGTCCGGGCATCGCCCGCGCCCGCTCGAGCACGGCGGCGACGAGCGCGCGTCCGATGCCGGTGCGTCGGGCCGCCGGGGCGACGTACATCCCGACCAGGTAGGCCTTGTGGTGCTCCTTCAGGCGCGGCAGGCGGAAGATCGAGCTCGTACCCACCAGGCGTCCGTCCAGGAACGCGCCGAAGGTCGCGCCGTCGGGCCCGGCCCGCAGGCGTGCGCGGAGGGCGTCGAGGTCGCGGGCGGCCTCCTCCTCGAAGCTCGAGGCGAAGGCGCTCGGCGCGTCCCGCAAGGCCTCCAGGCGCAGAGGGCGGTACGCCTCCGCGTCCTCCGGGGTGAGCGCGCGCAGCTCGACGGTCCGCGCGCGCGGGTCGGCAGGCGGCTCCATGCGCGCATCATGGCCCCCATGCCATCCTGGCGCATGGCCTCGCCCCACGTCGTCCGCCCGCCGCTGCCCGACGACCCGCTCGCCGCCACCGGCCGGCCGCTGCGCTGGGGGGTGGTCGCGACCGGCTCGATCGCCCGCACCGTCAGCGCGCAGCTGCGGCAGCTCGAGGACGCCGAGCTCCACGCGATCGCCTCGCGCGACCTCGACCGGGCGCGCGCCCTCGCCGCCGAGCGCGGCGCGCCGGTCGCGTACGGCGACGGCGCGCGCGGCAGCGGCGTCGCGCAGCTGGCAGCCGACCCCGACGTCGACGTCGTCTACGTCGCCACCCCGCACGGCCACCACCACGACGTCACCGTCCCGCTGCTCGAGGCGGGCAAGCACGTGTTGGTCGAGAAGGCCTTCACCGTCAACGCCGCCGAGGCCGAGGCGCTCGTCGCGCTCGCGGCGGCGCGCGGCGTCTTCCTGATGGAGGCGGTGTGGACGCGCTTCCTGCCCGCCTACGTCCGCGCGCTCGACGTGCTGGTGTCGGGCGAGCTGGGCGAGGTCCGCTGGGTGCAGGCCGACCTGGGCTTCGCCGCGGCCGCCGACCCACGCTCGCGCCTGTGGGCGCCGGAGGACGGCGGCGGTGCGCTCCTCGACCTCGGGGTCTACACCTTCACCTGGGCGCACGCCGCGCTGGGGATGCCGGCGTCGGTCCAGGCCGTCGGCCACCGCTCCGCGCAGGGGGTCGACGCCGGCCACGCGCTCACCCTCACGTACCCGGGCGGCGCGGTGGCGCAGTTGCTGGGCAGCCTCGAGGCGCACGCCACCCGCACCGCGACGATCGCCGGTAGCCGCGGGGTGCTGCGGACCTTCGCGCCGCTCACGCACCCCGAGGGCTTCATGGTCATGACCGGCGACGACCGCCGGCGCGAGGAGGTGCCGCACGGTCCGGTGCCCTACGCGTACATGCTCCGCGAGGTGACGCGCTGCGTGCAGCAAGGGCTTGGCGAGAGCCCGACGATGCCGCTGGCCGACACGGTCGCGACGCTGCGGCTGTTCGATGCAGCACGCGCGCAGCTCGGCGTCGCCTACCCGAACGACCGGCAGGCGTGACCCCCCTCGAACGCCTCGAGGCCGGCATGCGCGAGGCCGCCCGCCACGGCCGCACCGTCCTCGCCACCCCCGGCTTCGCCGCCTGCCTGCACCCCACGTCGGCCCACCCGTTCCTGAGCGTCGCCGTCCCGGACGGCCCAGACCGCGAGGACTGGCCCGCCGCGCTGCAGGCGCTCGCGGCGACGTTCGCGGCGCACGAGCGGGCGCCGCGCATCGAGGCCTTCGCCGAGCTCCGGCCCGGCCTGCTCGCCGCGGCCGACGCCGCCGGGTGGCGCCGCGCGATGACCGCGCCGGTGATGGTCCTCGACCCGGCGGATCTCGCGCCTGCGCCGCCGGCCACCGGTGTCGTCCGGACGCTCGACCCTGACGACGACGCCCGGCTCGAAGCGGCGCTGCGCGGCCAGCATCTCGCCTTCGGTGGCACCGCCGGCGATCCCGGCGAGCTCGACTGGCTCCCCAGCCTCCGTGACGGGCTGCGCCGCGGCTCGGTGCGGGCCGTCGCCGTCGACGTCGACGGGCGCCCGGTGGCGGGCGCGGTGCTGCAGTACGGCGGCGGCCTCGCCGAGCTCGCGGGCGTCTGGACCCACCCCGACGCACGCCGCCGCGGCCACGCGCGCGGCGCATGCCACGCGCTCCTGGTCGCGGCCTTCGCGGACGGCCTCGAGCTCGCCTGGCTGTCGGCCGCCGAGGGGGCGCTTCGCCTCTACGAGGCCCTCGGGTTCGTGCGGGTGGGGACGCAGGTGAACCTCGAGGCGCCGTGAGGCCACGGCCCGTGTCCAGGCGTGACGAAGCGCACCGCCGGGACGTTCGTCCCTTGTTGTACATTCGTGGTCGACCCGTCGATTCCATCGCGCCGACCTGGACGGTCCGTCCGGCGTTCGGGATGCGGTCACGGGACCCCGCGACGACGCCGCCCTCGGGGCGAGCGTCGCGCCGGTAGAGGAGCGTGGCCCCATGGCTCGATCGGACGGCACGAACCACGGTGAACGGGACGCGGTGCGCGCGGCGCACGGCTCCCTGGCTCGGCTCGGCTGGGGGCTGCTCGTCGCGGCCGTCCTCGCCGCCTGCGCCCAGCAGCCGCCGCCGCCGACCGCGGCGATCACCGAGGTACGTGCGACGTCGAGCACCTCGCTGGCGGTGGCCTTCGACGCGCCCGTGCACGTCGTCGAGCCCAGCGCCTTCGCCATCCGCGACCCGAACGGCGCCGCCCTCGACGTGGTCGCCCTGCACCCGCGCCCCGACGGCCGCAGCGTGGTGCTCGGCACCGCGCCCCAGCAGGCCGTCGCGTACCGGCTCTCCGTCAGCGGCGTCGTGACCGCGGGCACGCTCCAGCCGCTCGCCGACATGAGCGGCGACTTCACCGGCAGCCTCGCTCCGGCGCCGATCGTCGGCAGCGCCGTGGCCATCAGCCCCACGCAGGTGGTGGTCTCGTTCCACGACCCCGCCACCGGCACGCCGGCGGAGCTGGGGCCCTCCGCCGAGGACGCCGACCAGTACCGGCTCACCGACAGTGCGCTCGACCTCGAGGTCTCGGCGGCCGCCTTCGGCAGCGACTTCGCGACCGTCGTGCTCACCACCGCGCCCCAGTTCGACGTGACCTACACGCTCGACGTCGCCGCGGTGTTCAGCCGCGTCGGCGAGCGCCTGGTCGACCCGTTCAACAACCGCACGGCCGTCCGCGGCATCGCCGCCAACGACACGCGCTCGCCGTCCGTCGACCAGGCGTCCTCGCTCGGCGCCACCGCCGTGTCGGTGCGCTTCAGCGAGCCGGTCCGCGACGAGCCGGGCGGCGCCGGCGACCCCGCCAGCTACGGCATCGTCGACGCCGGTGGGGAGTCGCTGCCGGTCATCGGCGTCGAGCTCAACGCCTACCGCACCGCCGCCGTGCTGACCACCGGTCGCAGCCAGGTCGACGGCCGCGCGTACACGCTCACCGTGCGCGGCGTGCGCGACGACGCCGGCAACGCGCTCGACCCCGACCCCAGCGACGCCGTCTTCTTCGGCCAGGACGCCCCGGTGGGCGTCGACACGACGGCGCCGCGCGTCGCCAACGTGGGCTCCACGAGCAACACCTCCGTGGTCGTCACCTTCTCCGAGCCCGTGCTCGGGGGCCCGTCGAGCGCCGAGAACCCCGTCCACTACCGGATCTACTCGAACGACGCGACGGCCGACGCGATCGGGCCATCGGCGACGCTGATCGTGCTCGACGCCCAACTCGACGCGACCCGCACCTCGGTCACCCTCACCACCAGCTCGCAGTCCGACCTCGGGTACGTCCTGGAGGTCGTGAACGTGCGCGACCTGGCGGGGAACCAGATCGCCCCGCCCGAGCGCGGCGTCCTCCCCAGCGTCCAGGGCTTCCGCGGCACCGCGCCGGCGCCCGGCGAGCTCGTCGATTCCGACGGCGACGGCCTGAGCGACGACGTCGAACAGCGCGGCTGGACCGTGCGGGTCACGCGGCTCGACGGCACCGTCGAGGCGCGCGAGGTGACCAGCGACCCGTTCACCGTCGATACCGACGGCGACGGCATGACCGACGCCGAGGAGCGCCAGTACGGCATCGACCCGCGCAACCCCGACACCGACGGCGACGCCGTGACCGATTTCGACGAGCTGAACGCGTACTACTCCGAGCCCGCCCTCGAGGACACGGACGGCGACGGCCTCTCCGACGGCCTCGAGGTCGGGTTCTTCCGCACCTCGCCGCTGCTGGCCGATACCGATGGCGACCAGTTCGACGACGGCGCCGAGGCGACCACCGACAACCGCAACCCGCGAATCGCCGACCTGCCGCGCGTCGACATCCGCGTGGGCACGGTCGACCTGCGGCTCGACGTTCGCTTCGAGGAGCAGACCGCCTCCGGCACGCGCACCCTCGACGCCCGCAGCGTCGACTCCACCCTTACCCAGTCGCAGGAGTCGGCGCAGGCCCGCGAGACCTCCAGCACCCTCGAGTGGTTCGTGCAGGGCGAGGCCACCGTCTGCACGTACGGCGGCTGCGAGGAGGGCAAGGAGGGCGGCTTCAAGTTCACCGCGGCGGGCGGCGCCAGCGGCTCGAGCACGACCACCTTCAGCAACGCGTCCGTGAGCGCCACCCAGCGCGAGTACGCCACCAGCCTCGCCACCGAGGCCGAGGTGACCGCCGAGTCGGTCGTCACGCGCGTGGTCGAGGGCGCGACCATGGCGGTCGAGGTGAACCTGGCGAACACCAGCAACATCGCCTTCACGATCAGCAACATCGAGATCACCGCGCTCCTACAGGACCCGCGCGACCCGAGCGTCTTCGTGCCCGTGGCGACGCTGCTGTCGGCGACCGGCGAGCCGATCAACATCGGCCCGCTCACGCCCGAGCGCGGCCCGTTCCGCTTCGCGACCGACAGCGCCTACCCCGCCTTGGTCGAGAGCCTGATGGCCAACCCGCGCGGGCTGATCTTCCGGGTGGCCAACTACGACCTGGTCGACGAGTTCGGCCGCAACTTCGCCTTCGTCGAGCAGGACGTCAACGACCGCACCGCCTTCCTCGAGATCAACTACGCCGGCAACCAGGCGCTCGAGCGCTTCCAGGTGGCCACGAACGGCACCTTCGACGCCTTCGGGCGGCCGTCGGGCATCACCTTCGCCCAGGTGATGGAGGAGGTGCTCGGTCTCGCCTACGTCGACGAGGCGACCGACCTGGCGCTCGACCCCAGCGTCCGCGCCGACGCCGACCTGCTCGACGCCAGCTACTCGACGCGCACGGTGAACGGCGTGGACACGCTCTGGCGCGTCAAGCGCGTCTCGCGCGAGCTCACCGGCCAGGAGCGCGACTGGTGGGTGCTGGGGCCGCAGGGCAACATCACGCCCGTGGGCACGCGCCCGGGGCTCGACTTCCGCGACGTCGTCCTGTTCGCCGACCAGGACTTCGCCCTGGCGTTCGTGCAGGACCTCGACCAGGACGACCTGGAAGCGATCGAGGAGGGCTTCTACCGGAGCCTCGACAGCGCCGCCGACGTAGACCCGGCGAACGGCGTCCCCGACAGCCGCGACAGCGACCGCGACGGCATCGCCGACGCGGACGAGGTCTACGGCCCCTTCACCGGCAACCGCCGGATCCGCTGGCTGGTCGGGCTCGAGGACGGCCGTGACGCCTACGCGACCATGGCCCACCCGGGCCGCGCCGACACCGACGGCGACGGTCTGACCGACTGCCAGGAGCTGCTCGTCGCCGCCGCGTGCTCGGCCGTCACGGTGTACCTCGACGCGAACGGGGTGCCCACCATCGCGGCCCGGTCGTCCTCGGGCGTGGCGCACACGCTCTTCGGCACGGTCACGCTCCTCGCGCGCACCGACCCCAGCAGCCCCGACACCGACGGCGACGGCCTGACCGACCTCCAGGAGGCCATCGGGTTCCAGTACCGCACCCTGGCCCGCACCACCGCGACGGTCCTGCCGCGGGCGCTGCCGACTGGCGCGGCGTTGCCCACCGGCGTGCTCGCCCGCTTCGACGCCACGACCCCCTACGCCACCAACCCGCTCGCGGTCGATAGCGACCGCGACGGCCTCGACGACATCCTCGAGGTGCGGCTCGGCTCCAACCCGCTCCTCCAGGACGGCGACTCCGTGCGCGACGCCGACGCCGACGGGCTGGTCAACCTGGTCGAGACCACCGGGTGGAGCGTCACGGTGCGCGCGGTCGGCGGTGCCTCGACGGCGCGGACGGTGACCTCCGACCCGCAGCTCGTCGACACCGACGGCGACGGCCTCACCGATTGGGAGGAGAACCGCGGCTGCCGCGATGCGAACCGCGACCGCGTCTGCGACGACGACCGTCGCTGGGGGCCCACCGACCCGCGCGCGTCCGACACCGATGCCGACGGCCTGACCGACCGCACCGAGGTCGACGGCGCCCCCTTCCCGAGCGACACGACGTCGCCGGTGCGCTTCACCAACCCGCTCTTCGCCGACAGCGACGCCGACGGCCGCAACGACGGCGCGGAGGTGAACCTGACGTGGCAGGTGGTCGTCGCCGGCCGCGGTGGCTACACCGTGTGGTCCGACCCGCTGCGGGCCGACCGCGACGGCGACGGCCTCAACGACGCCTCCGAGTTCACGCAGGGCACCGACCCGAACCTGGCCGATACCGACGGCGACGGCGCGCTCGACGCGCTGGAGGCGAACCCGGCGCGGCCGACGAGTCCGTTGGTGCCCGACCACCTGGTGACGGTCACGTACCTCAGCCTGCAAGCCGGCAAGGGTACGTCGAACGCCGACAGCGACGGCGACGCGGGCCAGGACCCGGGCGACTTCCGCTTCAGCTTCCAGGTCCGCGTGCCCAACGCCGCGGGCGGGCTCGACGGCCGCCAACTGGCCAGCCACAACACCGTGACCGTTCCCGGTTGCGCCACGGCCAACCAGGATCTCTGCCGGAACAACGGCGGCGGCGACCACTGGATCCAGATCGCTTCCCCACGAACCCTCTACATGTCGGAGTCCAGCACGTTCGCGGTCCCCTACACCGCCCTCTTCACCATCGAGGGCTTCGTGCAGGAGATCGACAACGAGCTCGCCGACGCCTCGTTCTTCTTCGGGGGGATCGGAGACCCCAGCGGCGTGTACGCCGGCACCGATCTCCGCAAGGGGAGCTTCTCGGTCAACTTCAGCGGCGCGCCGGACGGCGTGGTCATCGACGTCAACGTGCTGGTGACGGTGCAGTGACCGGCGCCTGACCGCCCGCGCCATCGCACGGCGCATCCCATCGCACGACCCACCGCGCCCCCTGGCCCTCTGCCGGGGGGCGCGGTCGTCGTGGCCGCCCTGAGCGCCGGGGCGAGCGCGGCATCGCCCTCCGTGTGCCGCCGCGGACGTAGGCTCGGGTTCGAGATGATCGACCTCCACACCCACCACCACCGCTGCGGCCACGCCCGCGGCGACCTCGCCGATTACGTGGCCGCGGGCCGCGCGCGGGGACTGACGACGGTCGGGTTGAGCGACCACGCCCCGCTCTGGGCCCAGCCCGAGGACCACCCGGTGCCGCGCATGCACATGGCGCGCAGCGCCTTCGCCGGCTACGTCGCCGAGGCGCGCGCGCTCCAGGCGGCGCCCGCGGGCGACCTCGAGGTGCTCGTCGGCGTCGAGGCCGACTACGTCGAGGGCGCCATCGAGGCGTACCGCAGCGAGCTGGCGCGCCACCCGCTCGACTACGTGCTCGGCTCGGTGCACTACGTCGACGGCTGCCACGTCTACGACCGCACCCGCTTCGAATCGGGCTTCGACGTAGCGGCCTTCGCGCGCCGTTACCTCGAGCTCGTGCGCGAAGCGGCGGCGAGCGGCCTGTTCGACGTCCTCGCGCACGTCGACGCCTGGAAGGGCCGCGCCCCGACGCGCTGGCCGGACGTGGCCGACGACCTCGACCGCACCGTCGAGGCGATCTCGGCCGCCAGCGTCGCGGTGGAGGTCAACACGTCGGGCCTGCGCAAGTGCGACGAGCCCTTCCCCTCGGACGCGTTCCTCCGGCGCCTGGTCGACGCCGGGGTGCCGATCACGTACGGCTCGGACGCCCACGACCCCGACGAAGTCGGCTACGCCTGGGACGACGTGGTCGCGCGCCTCCGCGCGCTGGGCGTGACGCGCTTGGCGACCTTCCGCGGGCGCGAGCGGGGGTTCGTGCCGCTCGAGGCGGTGGCCGAGCCGGTCTGACACCATCGGGGCTTGCCCCGGCCCGCGCGAGCGTGGTCTACTCCGCGGCACGTCCCCCGGGTCCCATGGTCCGGCCGGACGCCGATCCAGAGCGGGTGAGGGGCCTGGCCCGACGACCCCGCAGCAACCAGCGGCCATCTCCGCGGGTGCTTCCTCCAGCCGAGCGCGCGGCCACGACGATCGGGCCGGCCCTCGGGGAGATCGGGGCGAACGCCTCGTCTTCGTTCCCGGCGCCGAACCACGCGGCGCGGGAGGAGGCGACCACGCACGACCCGTCCGACCCACGTCCCACCGGGGTGCCCCGCGCGCCCGTCCGGACGCCGGCGCCCTCGGGCCGCGGCGGTCCGCGTCGGCGAATGCCGCGCGCGGCGCGCACGCCTGCCTAGCCGCGCCGCTGCGCGTCGCTCACCCGTACCCGTCCCCGAACGACGTCTTCGCCCGCTCGCCCTCGCGCGCCGCGCCGCCCCCGTGGTCGCGCAGCGACGCCCCCAGGAGTGCCCATGCCCTACCGCTTCGAGACCCTGCAGATCCACGCCGGCTACGAGACCGTCGACGCCACCACCAAGAGCCGCACGGTCCCCATCTACCAGACCACCGCCTACGCCTTCGACGACGCCGACCACGCCGCGCGCCTCTTCGGGCTGCAGGAGTTCGGCAACATCTACAGCCGCATCATGAACCCCACGAACGACGTCCTCGAGAAGCGCGTCGCCGCGCTCGAGGGGGGCGTCATGGGGGTGGCGGTGGCCTCGGGGCACGCGGCCGAGTTCCTGGCCATCGCGATGCTGGCGCAGGCCGGCGACAACGTGGTCGCCAGCCCGCACCTCTACGGCGGCACGGCCAACCTCTTCCGGGTGACCTTGCCGCGCCTCGGCATCACCGTGCGCTTCACCGGCCCCGAGGCGACCCCCGAGCAGGTGGACGCCCTGATCGACGAGCGCACGCGTGCCGTGTACGTCGAGTCGATCCCCAACCCGTCGCTCAAGCTGCACGACCTGCGCGGCATCGCCGACGTGGCGCACGCGCGTGGCGTGGCGGTGTTGGTCGACAACACCGGCGGCATGGGCGGCTACCTCTACCGGCCGATCGAGCACGGCGTCGACGTCGTCATCCACTCGGCCACCAAGTGGATCAACGGTCACGGCACCGGCCTGGGTGGCGTGCTCGTCGACGCCGGCACCATGGACTGGGGCAACGGCCGCTACCCGCTCTTCACCGAGCCGAGCCCCGGCTACGGTGGGCTCCGGTTCTGGGAGGTCTTCGGCACGGGTGGCCCCTTCGGCAACGTCGCCTTCGCCATCCGCGCGCGCGTCGAGGGGCTGCGCGACCTGGGCGCGGCGCTCTCGCCGCAGAACGCCTGGAACCACCTGATCGGGCTCGAGACGCTCTCGCTGCGGGCCGACCGGCAGGTGGCGACCACCCACGCGCTCGCGGCCTGGTTCCAGCGGCAGCCGGGCGTGGCGGCGGTCCACCACCCCGACCTGCCCGGGCACCCCGACCACGAGCGCGCCCGGCGCGACTGGCCGCGCGGCGCCGGCGGGGTCTTCACGTTCGAGCTCGTGGGCGGCGTCGAGGCCGGCAAGCGCTTCCTGAACGCGCTGGAGCTCGCCTCGCGGCTTGTCAACCTGGGCGACGCCAAGACCAGCGTCACCCACCCGGCCAGCACCACCCACGCCCAGCTCTCGCCCGAGCAGCTCACGGCCGCGGGCGTCGCGCCCGGGCTGGTGCGCGTCGCGACGGGTCTGGAGCACGTCGACGACCTGATCGAGGACTTCGAGCGGGGGTTGGCGGCGGCGCGGGGCTGAGGCCGCAGGGCGGACGACGCGGGCTCGAGGCGGTGCGGGTTCCAACACGCAGATCCATGGGCCTCGCGGCACGGGGCGACGCAGGACGTTCGGCACTTGCGCGCCCCCCAGCGGGTCCCCAACCTGCAGGTGTAGCGCCACCCGTCGGCGGCTGCCGCCCGGCTCGCTCGCCCAGGTCGCCTCGGGTGCCTGTAGGCGCGCGCGATCCAGCGCCGCCTGGCCCGGGTTCGCGTCGGCCTGCCGTCGTCTTGCCTCCCGAAGGAGGTCGCGTGCTCGCGAAGCCGATCCGGCCGGTGCCCGACCGGTAGCCGGCCGCCTCCTCCACGACCCCGCGGGGCGGTCCCGCAGGGCGCCGTGGCGCCGCGCGCGCCGCGGGCGCCCTTCCGGTCGGCGGCCCGTCCGTTCGAGAGGAGCGCACCATGCGTACGACACGCGGTTCCTTCGGCCGCCGTGCGGTCGCGGTGGGTCTGTGGCTCGCCGTGGCCGCGCTCGCGATCGTGGCCTGCCAGCAGCAGGGGGGGTCTGCCACCGGTGGACGTCATCGGCGAGGGCGACACCATCGAGTACGCGCCCGGCGTCTCGGGCGAGATCCGAGAGATCACGCTGCCCGGTCCGGAGGGGCCGTTCAGCTTCAGCTACGAGGTGATCGACGGGCTCGCGATCGTCGAGGGCGACATGATCCTCGGTGACGCCCAGGAGCTCGAGGACTGGGCCGCCGAGGCCGACGCGATCGACGCGATCGGACCCGAGAGCTCGATCATCACCCGGCGCTTGTGCTGGACGTTCCTCGGCATCGACATCCATTGCGAGTACTACCGCTGGCCGAACGCCACGGTCCCGTACACGTTCGCCAACGACTGGGACGATCCCGCGATCGTCGGCGACGAGAACGCCGCCATGCGCGCGACCATCCTGGCGGCGATGGACGAGATCGAGGCCGTGAGCGCCGTGCGCTTCGTGGCCCGCACCAGCCAGGACGACTACGTGCGCTTCAAGGAGGGGAGCGGCTGCTCCTCGATGGTGGGCCGCCAGGGCGACCGCCAGGACGTCAACCTCGCGCTCGGCTGCAACCACACCTGGATCGTCGCCCACGAGATCCTGCACGCGCTCGGCTTCAACCACGAGCAGTCGCGCGACAACCGCAACGACTTCGTGCAGATCCAATGGGCCAACGTGATCGAGAACAAGAAGCACAACTTCGAGGTCGCCGACTACTCCTGGGACTACCGCCCGTACGACTACGACTCGCTCATGCACTACGGCAGCCACGACTTCTGCAAGCGCGACGCCGCCGGCGCGTGCCTGGGCCCGACGATCGTCACGGTGCCGGCCGGCACGGTGATCGGGCAGCGCAGCCACCTCTCGACGAGCGACATCGCGGGCCTGAACCACATCTACCCGGGCCAGCCGCCGACGATCGACATCACCGGCCCGAGCCCCGGGGCCAGCTTCAGCCGCCGCGTCAGCAACATCTTCTTCACCGCCGACGTGGTCGAACCCGAGGACGGCGACGTCACCGTCACGTGGACGAGCAACGTGACCGGCCTCCTGGGCACCGGCAACCCGCTTACGTACCACACCGGTCCGATGGCCTACGGGAGCCACACGATCACCGCCCGCGCGACCGACCTGCAGGGCAACTCGGCCACCGACACGGTGACCGTGACGATCGTGAACGACCCGCCGACGGTGGACCTCTGGCTGCCGCTGCCCGGCGCCTTCTGCACCGGCGAGCCGATCACCTTCCGCGCGACGGTCATCGACCTCAACGAGGTCGGCGCCACCCTGCCCGACGCGCGCGTCGGGTGGCGTGTTTCCGGGGGGAGCACCTTCGCCACCGGCAAGACGGTCGTGCAGAGCTTCGGGGCCGTGGGCGACATCCAGGTGGTCGTGCTGGCCATCGACGGTCAGGGCGCCTCGGACGAGGACTGGGTGAACCTGGGCATCGTCAGTTGCACGAACCAGCCGCCCGCCGTGAGCATCACGACGCCCGCGGCCGACACCGAGTACGACGGCTACGACGGCTACGACACGGCTCGTCGTCAGTGGTACGTCGACGTGCCGCTCGTGGGCAGCGCGATCGACCCCGAGGACGGCGCCCTCGCCGGCGGCGACCTCATCTGGACGACCGACTACGCGGAGCAGCCGGCGATCCTCGGTACCGGCGCCAGCATCACCGCGCGGCTCTACTCGACCAACTGCACGGGCGTGACCCACACGATCACGCTCCGAGCCGAGGACTCCGCCGGCAACGTCCGCACGGCCGTGGTGCGGATCCGCATCTGGACGATCTGCTGAGCGACCGCGAACGCGGAAGGAGGACCCATGCGCACGCGCACCCGCAACCGACGCGCCTTCTGGGCGACGATCGCGCTGGCCGCGCTCGTCGCCTGCCAGACCGGCGGCAGCGGTCCGCCGCAGGTGCTCTCGTTCACCGCCGACCCGACGGCGCTCGTCGCCGGGGGCTCGAGCACGCTGCGTTGGCTCGTCACCGGCGCCACGACGATCGTGGTCGCGCCCGGCGTGGGCGACGTGAGCGGCACGAACAGCACCGTCGTCACGCCCCCGACGACCACCACCTACACCCTCACGGCCACCGGCAGCGGCGGCAGCGCCACCGCGGACGTCACCGTCGCGGTCGACACCTCCGTCGACGTGGCGGGGCACGTGCTCGGCCTCGACGGCCGGCCCGCGCCCGGCGTGCTCGTGGACGTCCTCGGCGTCGGTGGCACCACCTCCGGCTTCGACGGCGGCTTCGCGATCGCCGGCGTCGAGCCGCCCTACACCATCCACGTCCGGCACCCCAGCGAGCCGCTGGCGGTCACCTACGTCGGGCTGACCGTGCCTGACCCCGTCCTGATCGTGTCCGGGACGCCGACCGGCGCGCCCCACTCGGTCCACTTCACCGGGACGGTGTCGGGCGGCACCAACTTCCCGCAGCCGATGGGCGCCGTGACGCGCACCACGCTCGCCTCGTCGGCGGTGCGCCGCACCGTCGACGCCGACGGCACCACCGGCGGCTTCCGGATCCCGCTCGCCACCGCGAATCCGCCCAGCCTCACCTGGCACGGCGCGGACGTGCCCGCCGCGCTCCACGCCCTGCAGTGGTTCGTGGGCGCGAATGGGTTGCCGGCCGATTACGTCGGCCACGGCGTCCGCTTGTTCGACCTCAAGGGCGCCATCATCGCGTACCTGGCGCAGGACATGGCGATGCTGAACGTGACCGAAGGGAACGTCACCGGGACCACGACGGTACCGGCTGGCTACACCCTAGGGCTGCGCACGCTCGACGTCCTGTACGAGGAGGGCGGCTGGGTGGTGCCGGCCCTCGAGACCTTCCCGGCACCGACCTTCGACTACCTCACGCCCGAGGTCCCTGGCGTCACGATCGCGATCGAGGCGCTCGCGGCCGCCCCGGGCGGCGAGCTCAGCTACGCCGTCCGGTCGGGGCTGCCGACCACGAGCAGCGGCGTGCAGCTCGAGCTGCCCGAGGTCCCGAGCCTGCTCGCGCCGCCCGACGGCGAGGCCAACGTCGGGTACGGCACGCCGTTCTCGTGGACGGCGCCCGGTGGTGGCGTGAGCGTGGTCCTGATCGCCGGGCCTCCAGGCTCGGTCGGGCACGCGATCGTCACCGACGACGTCGCGACGACGATCCCCGACCTGCGCCCGTTCGCCGTCGACCTGGTGCCCGCCGGTGCGTACACCTGGCAGGTCGTCCACCTGCCGCGGTACGCGGACGTCGACGCGTCGGTCCACGACGCCGACGGGCTGCTCAGCTCCTGGCCGCTGAACGCCTTCTTCCTGCCCCAGCGCGACGGAGCCTGGGCCAACTCGCTGCAACGCGGGTTCACGACGACCCCGTGAAGCAGTGAACGCGCGCGCCGCGCGCCGGTCCGAGAGGCCGGCGCGCGGCGCGCTATCCTCCGCTGCGTGGACCACACCGCCGTGCTCGCCCTGTACGACCGCTTCGAACGCCGCGAGGCCGCCGCGGACGGCCGCCGCGTCGAGCGCACCGACCACCTGACGCGCCACGTGGGCGCCCCCGGGCAGCCGAGCTGGATCGCTTGGAGCGACCTGGCGGGCGCGGACCTCGAGGCCGCGATTGCCGGCGAGGTCGGGTACTGGACGGCGCTCGGTCAGGAGGTGGAGTGGAAGCACTTCGCCCGCGACGCGCCACCCGACCTGCTCGCGCGCCTGGCCGCCGCCGGCTTCGAGCCCGAGGAGCCCGAGGTGCTCCTCGTCCTCGACCTGGGTGCTCCGCCCGCGTGGGTAGGCGAGGACGCGGGCCACGACGTGCGCGCCTTCGGCCTCGAGGGCGTCGAGGACGTCGCCGCGGTGATGGCCGCGGTGTGGCCGGGCGAGGTGGCCGCCTTCCGTGAGCGCTTCACGAACGAGGTCGAGGCCGCGCCCGAGCGCACCCGCTTCTACGTCGCGTACGTCGACGGGCAGCCCGCGGCGGCGGCCTGGGCGCAGGCGAGCGGCCCCGCCAGCCCCTTCCTGGGCCTGTGGGGTGGCGCGACCGTGCCCGCCCACCGCGGCCGCGGCCTCTACCGGGCGCTCGTCGTCGTCCGCGCCCGTGACGCCCTCGCCGGCGGCTACCGGTTCGCGACGGTCGACGCCGGTCCGATGAGCGCGCCGATCCTCCAGCGGCTGGGCTTCGTCCAGCTCACCACGACCACGCCGTGCGTGTTCCGTCCACCGCGGCCCTGACCCAGGCGCGCTAGGCTCGGGGCCACATCCCCTGGAGGTGGTGCGCATGCGCGTCTACGTCTCGAGCGACATCGAAGGGGTGGCCGGCGTGGCCACCCTCGACCACACGGTGCCGTCGGCCAGCGTCGAGTACCAGCGCGCGCGCCGGTGGATGACCGCCGAGGTGAACGCCGCCGTGCGCGCGGCCTTCGACGCCGGCGCGGGCGACGTGTGGGTGAACGACGCCCACGGCCCCAACACCAACCTGCTCGTCGAGGAGCTCGACGAGCGCGTCGAGCTGCTCACCGGCAAGCCCAAGGGCCTGAACATGGTGCACGGTATCGACGAGGGCTTCGACGCGGCGCTGTTCCTCGGGTACCACGCCCGTACCGGCACCGCCGAGGCGGTCCTGGACCACGCCTACCTCGGTTCGGTGGGCTTCGACCTGCGCCTCAACGGCGTCGGGTACGGCGAGTTCGGGCTGAACGCCATGCTGGCGGGCGCCTTCGGGGTGCCCGTGGTCATGGCGAGCGGCGACGACAAGCTCGCCGCCGAGGCGCGCGCGCTCCTGCCGCGGATCGAGGTCGCCACCGTCAAGCAGGCGCTCTCGCGCACCGCCGCGCGCACCCTCACGCCCGCGGCTGCCCGCAGCGAGATCGCCGGCGCCGTCCGCCGCGCGCTCGGCGGCGAGCGCGGCGCGAACGTCCTCGCGCCGCCCGAGCCGCCCTTCGAGCTCGACGTCACCTTCCTGCGCACCTCGATGGCCGACGTGGCGGCGGTCATGCCGGGCGCCGAGCGCCGCGCGGGCCGCACCGTGCGCTGGGTCGGCGACGAGTACGTCGAGGTCTTCCGGGCGTGCCGGGCGCTCCTGCTGCTCGGGGCGACGGCGCTCTGAGGGTGTCGGACGCCGCCCACGCCGGCACCGCGATCGCGCCCACCGCCCAGATCACCTTCCTGCCGACCTGGCGGCCACGGCCGCCTTCTACGAGGACGTGCTCGGCCTCGCGCTGGTGCGCGACCAGGGCGTGTGCCGCGTCTACGCGACCGCGCCGGGGGCCTACCTGGGGTTCTGCGCGCGCGGCTACGCCGTCCCGAGCGACGTCCGGGTGGTGCTGACGCTGCTCGTCGACGACGTGGCGGCCGCGCACGCCGCCCTCGTCGCCGCGGGTGGCGAAGCCGAGGGGCCGCCGCGGCACAGCGACGCGTTCCGCTGCACCTCGAGCTTCTTCCGCGACCCCAACGGCTACTTGGTCGAGCTGCAACGCTTCGACGAACCGCTGCCCTGAGCGCCGCGGCGCGGCGGCGCGACCGCACGCCCGCGCGCTAGGCTGCGCGCATGCCCTCCGAGCGCTTCACCGGCTTCGGCCCCGCGGTCACCGACTGGTTCGTGGCGCTGGGCTACGACAACTCGCGCAGCTACTGGGCCGCCACCAAGGACGTCTGGCAGCGCGACGTGCGCGACGCCGCGCCGCTGAAGACCGCCACCGGCGGCTACCTGCCGGGCACCGACGGCTCGCCTGCGGCGCGCTACCTGGAGGTCTCGGCCGGGGGGCTCTACGTCG
>JARGGE010000049.1 GCA_029210865.1 Trueperaceae bacterium | reverse complement strand
GGAGGACACGACCGAGTCGGTCACGTGGGGCGCCGGGCTCTCGATCACCGGCGTAGACGCCTACGGCGCCTACTGGGACGTCGGCCTCACCGACGGGGCCGCCCGCGTCGGCTTCATCGTCCACCAGGGCGACCTCAAGGACCCGGGCCCGGACCTGTTCCTGGTGCTCGGCACGCACGGCCGCGAGATCTGGCTGGTGTCGGGCAGCGACCGCATCTACACCGCGCCGCCGCTCGCGCCCCCGGCCGAGGGCGTCGCCCGCGTCCACTACGTCCGCCCCGACGGGGACTACGAGGGTTGGACGCTGCACGTCTGGGAGGACACCGTCGAGACCGTCACGTGGGTGGACGGGCTGCCGATCACCGGCTTCGACGACCTCGGCGCGTACTGGGACGTGCGCCTGACCGACGGGGCGGCGCGGCTCGGCTTCATCGTCCACCGCGGCGACGAGAAGGACCCCGGCCCCGACCAGTTCCTCGAGTTCGACGTCCTCGGCAACGAGGCTTGGGTGGTCTCGGGCAACACGACCGTGTTCGGCGAACGCCCCGACCTGCGCGTCGCCGGCGGCGGCGACCTGCGCGCCCGCCGCGCCTACTGGGTCGCGCGCGACCTGATCCTGTGGGACGTCGGCGTGCCGCTCGCGGGGTCACGCTACCGGCTCCACCACGCCGACGCCGGCGGCCTCGCGCTCGACGAGGGTCGGGTGGTCGGCGGCGCCGCGCTCCCCCTCGCGATCGATCCCGACGGTCCCCCCGCCGAGGTCCTGGCGCGCTTCCCGCACCTGGCCGGGCTGACCGCGCTGCGCCTGCCGCCCGACGCCGGCTCGTGGGTGCGGACGCTGCTGCGCGGCCAGGTCGCGGTCTCGATGAGCGATGCCGACGACGCTTTGCTCGACGCCACCGGCCTGCAGGTCCCTGGCGTGCTCGACGACCTCTTCGCCACCGACGCGCCGCTCGGCGTCCACTGGGACGGCGACGTCCCAACCCTGTCGGTGTGGGCGCCGACCGCGCGCGTCGTGCGCCTGGTGCTCTTCGACGGTGATGAGGAACGCGTCGTGCCGATGCGTTCCGCCTTCGCGACCGGCGTGTGGTCGATCGTCGGCGAGCCCTCGTGGCGCGGCCGCGACTACCTGTACGAGGTCGAGGTCTACGCCCCCAGCACCGACCGGATCGAGACGAACCGCGTCACCGACCCCTACAGCCTCTCGCTGCGGGCGAACTCGGCGCGCTCGCAGGTCGTCGACCTCGCCGACCCGGCGCTGATGCCCGCCGGCTGGACCGACCTGGTCAAGGCACCGCTGGCCGACCCGGTCGACGCGGTGGTCTACGAGCTCCACGTCCGCGACTTCAGCGTCGCCGACGCTAGCGTCCCCGCCGACCTGCGGGGCGCGTACGCGGCCTTCGGGCTGCCCGACACCGCGGGGGTGCGCCACCTGACGGCGCTCGCCGAGGCCGGCGTCACCCACCTGCACCTGCTGCCGACCTTCGACCTCGCGACGATCGACGAGGACCGCAGCGCCTGGCTCGAACCCGACCTCGGCCCCGACGGTCGCCCGAGCGCGCCCGCGGCGGCCCAGGAGGCGGTCGCGGCGGTCCGCGACCGCGACGGCTTCAACTGGGGCTACGACCCCTGGCACTACCTGGTGCCCGAGGGCAGCTACGCCACCGACCCCGACGGCCCCGCCCGGGTGCTCGAGTTCCGCGAACTGGTCATGGCGCTCGACCGCATGGGCCTGAAGGTGGTCGTCGACGTCGTGTTCAACCACACGAACGCCGCGGGCCAGAGCGAGCGCTCCGTGCTCGACCGCATCGTGCCCGGCTACTACCACCGCCTCGACGAGGCCGGCAACGTCACCACCAGCACCTGCTGCCAGAACACCGCCACCGAGCACGCGATGATGGAACGGCTCATGCTCGACGCGGTCGCGCTGTGGGCGCGCGCCTACAAGGTCGACGGCTACCGCTTCGACCTCATGGGCCACCACATGGCGGTCAACATGCAGCACGTGCGCGCCGTCCTCGACGCCCTGACCGCCGAGACCGACGGCGTCCACGGCGCCTCGCTGCTCCTCTACGGCGAGGGCTGGGACTTCGGCGAGGTCGCCGGCAACGCACGCGGCGTCAACGCCACCCAGACCAACCTGGCCGGCAGCGGCATCGGCACCTTCAACGACCGCCTGCGCGACGCGGTCCGCGGCGGGGGCCCCTTCGACGGCGGCGACACGCTCGTGCGCGCCCAGGGCTTCGGGACCGGGCTCGGCACCCTGCCGAACGCGCTGACGGCCCGCGCCGATCCCGACGCGCAGGCCGACGCGGCGCGCCGTGCCGCCGACCTGGTGCGCGTCGGCCTCGCCGGCAACCTCGCGGCGGTCACCTTCGTCGGCGCCGACGGCACCGTCGTCCGCGGCGACGAGGTCCTCTACAACGGCCAACCGGCCGGCTACGGGCTCGTGCCTCAGGACCACATCGTCTACGTCTCGAAGCACGACAACCAGACGCTTTGGGACATCGCGCAGTACAAGCTGCCCGAGGACCTCCCCACGGAGGACCGCGTCCGCGCCCACCTGGTCGCGCTCTCGACCGTGCTCTACGCCCAGGGCACCCCCTTCCTGCACGCGGGGAGCGACCTGCTGCGCTCGAAGAGCTTCGACCGCAACAGCTACGACGCGGGCGACCCGTTCAACGCGATCGACTGGACCGGCGCGACCACGACGATGGGCCTCGGCCTCCCGCTCGCGGCCGACAACCGCGACTCGTGGAACGTCATGCGCGGGCGCCTCGCGAACCCGCTGCTGCAGCCCGACGCCGACGACGTCGCCTTCGCGGCGGCGGCCGTCCGCGACATGCTCGCGGTGCGCGCGGGGACGCCGCTCTTCCGGCTCCGCACCGCCGACGAGATCTTCGAGCGCCTCGCGTTCCACCACACCGGTCCCGAGGCCACGCCGGGGGTCATCGTCCTGGAGTTGCGCGACGACCTCGCCGACCGCGTCGACCTCGACCCCGACCTCGACCGGGTCGTCGTCGTGCTCAACGCCTCACCCCACCGGGTCAACCTCGACGTGCCCGACGCGGCCGGCCGGGTGTGGCGGGTGCACGAGGTGCTGCGCGACGGCGCGGACGCCGCCACGCTGCGCGGCGCCACGATCTACGCAGCGAGCGGGCGCGCGACGGTGCCGCCGCTCACGACGGTGGTCTTCGTGGCGCCGGCCCGGTCCCGGTGAGGCCGGCCGCGGCCGGGGCGCCGAGCGCTGCCGGGATGCCGGAGGCGACCCGCACGCCGAAGGAAGGGAGCGCGCCCCGGGTCGTGGTCACCCGGCCGCTGCCCGAGCCCTGGCTGGCGCCGCTGCGCGACGCGGGCCTCGAGCTCGACGTGGCCGACCGCGACGCGCCGATGGCGCCGGAGGCGCTGCAGGCCCGTGCCCCCGGCGCCGCCGCGCTCTGGGTGCAGCTCGACGACCGCGTCGACGCGGCGCTGCTCGACGCCGCCGGGCCGTCGCTGCGCGTGGTCGCCACCTTCTCGGTGGGCACCGACCACGTCGACCTCCAGGCGGCGGCGGCGCGTGGGGTGCGCGTCGCGAACACCCCCGACGTCCTCACCGACGCGACCGCCGACCAGGGCTGGGCGCTCCTGCTCGCGGTCGCGCGGCGGCTGCGCGAAGGGCACGCGCTCGTCCAGCGCGGCGAGTGGGACGGTTGGTCGCCGACGCGGCTGCTCGGCACCGACCTCGCCGACCGGACCCTCGCCATCGTCGGCCTGGGGCGCATCGGCACCGCCATGGCGCACCGCGGCCGCGCCTTCGGCATGCGGGTCGCGTACCACGGCCCGCGCCCGCACCCCGAGCGGGCGGCCGAGCTCGACGCGCGCTTCGAGCCCGACCTGGACGCGCTCGTTCGCAGCGCCGACGTGCTCTCGCTCCACGCCCCGCTCACCCCGAGCACGCGCCACCTGCTCGACGCCCGCCGCCTCGCCCTGCTGCCGCCCCACGCCATCGTGGTGAACGTCGGGCGCGGGTCCCTGATCGACGAGCCCGCACTGGTCGCGGCGCTGCGCGAGGGCCGGATCGGCGGCGCGGCCCTCGACGTGTTCGAGCACGAGCCGCAGGTGCCCGCCGAGCTGCTCGCGGCGCCGAACGTCGCGCTGGCACCGCACCAGGGCTCCGCGACCCGCGCCACCCGCGCGGCGATGGCGGCTCGCTGCGTGGACGCGATCCTCGCCGCGCTGGCGGAGGGCGGGACGGCCTAGAGCCGTCCGCCCTGGCGCACCTGCCGCGCGACGCGCGAGCCTAGCCGCGTCGCCCTAGAGGTCGAGCTGCGCCAGGTGCGCGTTCGTCTCGATGAACTCGCGGCGGGGCGGCACCTCGGTGCCCATCAGGGTCTCGAAGGTCTCGCTCGCCTCGAGCACGTCGTCGATCGTGACGCGCTTGAGCACGCGCGTCTCCGGGTTCATCGTCGTCTCCCAGAGCTGCTCGGGGTTCATCTCGCCGAGCCCCTTGAAGCGCTGGATCTCGATCTTGCGGTCCTTGTGCTGCTTGAGCACCTGCTGCAGCGCGGACTCGTCGAACAGGTACGTCAGCTCCTTCTGGCGCGGCAGCCGGATGCCGAAGAGCGGCGGCTGCGCGATGTAGAGGTAGCCGAGGTCGATGATCGGGCGCATGTAGCGGTAGAAGAAGGTCAAGAGCAGCGTCCGGATGTGCGAGCCGTCGACGTCGGCGTCCGTCATGATGATGATCCGGTGGTAGCGCACCGCGTCGGGATCGAAGTGCGCGCCGTCGCCCGCCCCCTCGACGCCGGCGCCGATCGCGGCCACCATCGCGCGGATCTCGGCGTTCTTGAGGATCTTGGCGAGGTTGGCCTTCTCGACGTTGAGGATCTTGCCGCGGAGCGGCAGGATCGCCTGGAAGCGCCGTTCGCGCCCCTGTTTGGCCGAACCGCCCGCCGAGTCGCCCTCGACGATGTAGATCTCGCTGACGCTCGGGTCCTGCGACTGGCAGTCGGCGAGCTTGCCGGGGAGCTCGTCGTTCTCCAGCGGGTTCGCGCGCCGCACCAGGTCGCGCGCCTTGCGGGCGGCCTCGCGTGCGCGCGCGGCGCTCGCGGCCTTCTCGACGATCGCCTTGCCGACCTTGGGGCGCTCCTCGAGGATCTCGGCGAAGCGCTCGCCGACGACCTGCCCGACCGCCGTGGCGGCCTCGGGGTTGAGCAGCTTCACCTTCGCCTGCGACTCGAACTGCGGGTCCGAGAGCTTGACCGAGATGACCGCGTAGATGCCCTCGAGGTAGTCGTCGCCGGTGGGCGCGGCGTCGCCCTTCTTGAGGAGCCCCTTGTTCTTCGCGTACGTGTTCAGCACGCGCGTGAAGGCGGTCTTGAAGCCGGTGAGGTGGGTGCCTCCGTCGCGGTTGGTGATCATGTTCGCGTACGCGAGGATGGTCTGGCTGTAGCCGGAGGTGTGGATCAGCCCGACCTCGACCTCGATCTCCTCCGCCTTCCCGTCCTTCTCCACGACGGCCACCTGCTGGATCCGCAGCGGTTCGTCGTACAGGCGCTTGTCCTCGCGCGCGAGGTAGGCCGCGTACGCGGCTACGCCCCCCTCCTCGTGGAACACCTCGCGCTTGACCTCGGGTTGGCGCCGGTCCTCGAGGAGGATGCGCACGCCGCCGGTGAGGAAGGCGAGGTCGCGCAACCGCCGCCGCACGCGCGCGTACTCGAAGCCCTCGACCTCCTTGAAGATGGCGGGGTCGGGCCGGAAGGTCACCGTGGAGCCCTCGCGCCCCGCCGGGGCCGGCCCCACGTCCTGAACCGGGAAGGTGACCTCGCCGTAGTCGAAGCGGATCCGGTGGTGGCGCCCCTCCTGGAAGACGTCCGCCTCGAGGAAGGTCGAGAGCGCGTTGACCACCGACGAGCCGACGCCATGCAGGCCGCCCGAGACCTTGTACGCGTTCGAATCGAACTTGCCGCCCGCATGCAGCTCGGTGAAGATCACCTCGACCGCGGGGCGGCCGCTGTCCTTCATGGTGCCGACGGGGATGCCGCGGCCGTCGTCGCTGACCGACGCCGACCCATCCGCGTGCAGCACGATCTCGACGGACTTGGCGTACCCGGCGAGCGCCTCGTCGATCGCGTTGTCGATGATCTCGGTGAGCAGCTGGTGGTACCCGTCGACGCCGGTGCCGCCCTGGACGTACATGGCGGGGCGCATGCGCACGCCCTCGAGGCCTTTGAGCACACGGATGCTGTCGGCGGTGTAGTCGGTAGCCAAGGGAGCCCTCCTGGCAGAGCGGGGTTGGGTGGTCGGGCCACGCGCGTCGCGCGCATCGAGGACCGGGGGGCGCGGTGCGCCGGTGGCGGCGCGAGGGCGCCGGGACGGCGCCACACGGCGCCGCTCACCCCGCCATCGTACCCCGCGCAAGGGGGGTGGGTCAAACCAGAAGCACCGTCCTGGACGGCGTTCTCTGGGCCTCAGCCGCGGACCTGTCCGTCGCCCTCCACCAGGTGCTTGGTCGTGACCAAGGCCGCGAGCCCCAGCGGTCCGCGGGCGTGCAGTTTCTGGGTGCTGATGCCGATCTCGGCGCCGAAGCCGAACTCGAAACCGTCGGTGAAGCGGGTGCTGGCGTTGACGTACACCACGGCCGCGTCCACGTCGGCCTGGAAGCGCCGACCCGCGTCGCGCGAGCGGGTGACGATCGCCTCCGAGTGCTGGCTGCCGAAGGCCCGCACGTGCTCGATCGCCGCGTCGAGGTCGTCGACGACGCGCAGCGCGATCTCGGGACCGAGGTACTCGGTAGCCCAGTCGGCCTCGGTCGCCGGCACCACCTGATCGCCGTCGGCGCCCGCGAGCGCGCTCGTGCTCGGGCAGCCGTGGACCGTGACCCCCGCGGCGTGCAGCGCTGCGACGGCCCGCGGTACGAACCGCTCCGCCGCGCCGGCGTGCACGAGGAGCGTCTCCAGCGCGTTGCAGACGCCCGGCCGGCGGACCTTGCCGTCGAGCAGGATCGCCTCGGCGACGTCGAGGTCGGCGTCCTCGTGCACGTAGAGATGGCAGTTGCCCACCCCGGTCTCGATGACCGGGACCTGGGCGGTCTCGACGACGTGGCGGATGAGGCCGGCTCCGCCGCGCGGGATGACGAGGTCGACCCGGCCGCGCGCCCGCAGGAGCTCCGCGACGCGGGCCCGGTCGGGGTCGTCGACGAAGGCGAGCGCGTCGACCGGCGCCCCGGCTGTAGCCAGGGCGGCGCGCATCGCCGCGACCAAGGCGCGGTTCGAGGCGAGGGCGTCGGCCGAGCCGCGCAGCACCGCCGCCGAGCCCGCCTTGAAGGCGAGCGCGAAGGCGTCCACGGTGACGTTCGGGCGCGACTCGTACACCATGCCGATGACGCCGAAGGGCACCGTGACCTGCCGGACCTCCAGTCCGTTGGGCAGGCGCCAGCCGGCGACGACGCGCCCGAGCGGGTCGGGCAGGTCGGCGACCTGGCGCACGGCCTCGGCGATCTGACGCAGACGAACGTCGCTGAGGGCCAGCCGATCGACGAGCGCTTCCGAGGTGCCGGCGGCGCGGGCGCGGGCCACGTCGTCCGCGTTCGCGGCCAACACCTCCGGCGCCGCCGCGACCAGCGCGTCGGCGACGCGCCGCAGCGCGGCGTCCCGATCGAGGGTCGCCACGGATCGGCTCGCCACCCGGGCGCGCGCCAGCGCGCCCTCCAGGTCGTAGCGGTCGGTGCGGGCATCGGTGGTCGCATCCACGTCGGGACGATAGCATGCGCTCACCCGAGCGCAGCGCCCGGGTCACGTCCTGGACGGAGGTCCTGTATGAGCGACGAAGGAACGACGCGCTCCGGCGGCGCGGTGCTCGTCACCGGCGCGGCGGGGGCATTGGGCGAAGCGGTCCTGGCGCGGTTGGCGACCACGCGGCGCCCGGTGGCGGCGCTCGTGCGCAGCGTCGACGACGCGGCCACCCTGCGCGGCGGCGGGGTCTGGGCCACCCCGGTCGACCTGCTCGACGAGGCCGCGGTCGCGGCCGCCGTCGCGAGCGCCACCGCCGAGGTCGGCCCCATCGGGGACGCGCTGCTGCTCGCCGGCGGCTTCGCGATGGCGCCCGCCGCCGAGACCGACCTGGCGGCGCTGCGGCGCCAATGGGACCTCAACGTCGCGACCGCCGCCAGCGTCGTGCGCGCGCTGTTGCCGGTCGTGGCGGCGGCCGGCGGCGGCACGCTGGTGGGCGTCGGCGCCGGCCAGGCGCGGCGCGGCGGCGCTCGGGCCACCGCGTACGCGGCCGCGAAGGCCGCCCTGGCGGCCTACCTGCGGGCGGTCGACGAGGAGTGGGCGGCGCGCGGCGTGCGCACCGTCACGGTGTTCCCGATGGGGACGCTCGACACGGCCGCGAACCGCCGCGCGATGCCGGATGCCGACCCGCGCGCCTGGATCGACCCGGACGTGCTCGCCGAGGTCCTGCTGCAGGCCCTGCACCTCGGGCCGCGCGGGCGCTGGCGCGAGGTCGAGGTGCACCCGGACGCCGGCTGACCGGCGCCCGCGGCAAGGCACCCGCGCCTCGGCGGGAACCGATCGCGCGGCGCCGGGCTACCGCGCGCCGAACGTCGCCTCGCCCGCGAGGAAGGTCGCCCGCACGGCCAGGTCGTCGAGGTCGTCGACCGGGTCGTGGTCGAGGAGCACCACGTCGGCGTCGGCGCCGACGCGCAGGACCCCCGACCGCGCCTCGCGACCGATGGCGTAGGCCGCGCCGGCGGTGTAGGCGCGCAGGGCCTCCGCCACCGTGAGCGCCTGGTCGGGCCCCAAGGGCGCGCCATCGACGCCCTCGCGCCGCACCGCCGCGCGCAGGCCGGCGAAGGGATCGGGCGTGGCCACCGGGGTGTCGCTGCCGAAGGCGAGCACCGCGCCGGCGTCGAGCAGGTCGCGGGTGCGGTAGGCGCGGTCGATCCGGTCGGCGAACAGCGCGCGCACCGACGGGGCGTCGAAGGTCAGGTGGATCGGCTGCATCGAGGCCACCGCCCCGAGCCGCGCGAGTCGCGCGACGTCGTCGCGGTGCAGGTGCTGGACGTGCTCGACGCGCGGACGCAGGCCGGCGGCGCGCCAGCGCGGCGCGGTCGCCTCGAGCGCCTCGAGCACCGCCCGGTTGGCGGCATCGCCGATCGCGTGGGTCACGGGCGCGAAACCGGCGTCCGCAGCGAGGGTGAAGCGCTCCCGCAGCACGTCCGGACCGTCGACCGCGACGCCCGTGCCGCCGTCGGGGTAGGGCTCGAGCGTCCAGGCCGTGCGGCTGCCTAGGGCGCCGTCGGCGAAGAACTTGGCGCCACCGACCACGAAGAAGTCGCCCCCCTGCCCGCCGGCCAGGCCGATCGCGGCCGCGTGCTCGAGGACGGCATGCGGGATCGCCGCCCAGACCCGAAGCGGGAAGGCGTCCCCACCGGCACGGCTCGCCCGGCTCGCCAGCGCGCGCCAGTAACTGGGCGGCTCGTACGCCATGTGGTGGACGGTGGTGATGCCGCGGGCGGCGAGGTCGGCCGCCGCCGCGTCCAGCGCCGCCGCGAGCGCGCCGGCGTCGGGCGTCGGCAGCCGGTCCCACACCAGGTGCAGCGCCCGCTCGAGCAGCAGCCCGGTGGGCGCGCCGTCCGCGTCGCGCACCACGGTGCCGTGCGCGGGGTCGGGCGTCGTCGCGTCCAGGCCGGCAAGCGCCAACGCCGCCGTGTTGGCCCAGGCCGAATGGTGGTCCTGGGAGCGGAGCAGCACCGGATGGCGCGGGGCGACCCGGTCGAGGTCCTCGCGTCGGAGGGTGGCGACGCCCCAGCGCTGGAGGGCGAAGCCGGCACCGAGCACCCACGCCCCGGCCGGGCGCCCGCGCGCCGCCTCGGCGACGCGATGGAGCCCCTCGTCGAGGGTGGCGGCGTCGTCGAGACGCACCTGCGCGAGCTCCAGGCCGTGCTGCGTCAAGTGGACGTGGGCGTCGTGGAAGCCCGGCAGCGCGCAGGCGCCGGGCGCCTCGAGGACGCAGGTGGCGGGCCCTACCAGGGCGCGCGCACCCGCCTGGTCGCCCACGAAGGCGATGCGGCCGCCACGCCAGGCGATCGCCTCGGCGACGGGCTGCGAGGGGTCGCCGGTGCGGACCCGGCCGGGCAGGAGGAGGACGTCCGCGGTCATCCGCGAAGCCTACCAGCGGCCCCCGGCCGCCGGACCGCGCGCCGAGAGCGCCGCGAGCACGTCGAGGTCGTCGGGGTACGCCGGGTCGTCGAGCGCCGCCTTGTTGCGGCGCACGGCGCCGCACCGATCGCAGCGGTGGACGATGACCCACCCCTTCTTGCCGCTCTGCTCGACGCCGACCGGGACGAGCAGCCCACCGCAGTCGCTCGCGCGATCGCCCGGGTGGACGTCGACGTGGAGCGAGTGCAGGCAGGCAGGGCAGTGGTTGCGGTAGGACCCGTTCGCCAGCGGCGGGACCTCCGCGCCGCAATGGGCGCAGACGAAGCCGTGGTTGGTCCCGATGGCGGTGAAGCGGCGCACGCCCGCAGCGTACGGCGTGCCGGCGCCCGCCGGCGTGCCCGGCGCGCCCTAGCGTCGTCCCTGCACGCGCGCCACCTCGGCGTCGACCGCGCGGACGTACGCGTCGGGGTCCGTCTTGCGCTTCAGGCCGCCGATCGTCATCGAGCGCACCGTGCCGAACACCGGTCGCTCGGCCCAGGGCCGGTCGTGGAGGCCGAAGACCCAACCGATGCCCGCGTACGAGTTCGGGTCGCCCCCGTCGAGGTGGAAGCGGTCGTTCCAGCGCAGCAAGCGCGCGTACGCCTCGTCGAGGTCGGCGCTCCACTCGAGTACCTTCTTGCCCCAGTACATCCGCATGTGGTTGTGCTGGTAGCCCGTGTGGACCGTTTGGCGCATCGCGGCGTTCCAGTACGGGTCGTCGCTCGCCCCGGCTAGCAGCGTGGCGTCGTCGTACCGCGCCGGCCGCGGGTCGCCTGCGTGCGCCGCCAGGGTCCGCCGCGCCCAATCGGGGAGCCCCTCGGGGCGGTCGTAGTCTGGCCGACGGGCGACGTGGTTGACGGCGAGCTCACGGCGCACGAGCAGCTCCTCGACGAACGTCGCGACGGGCGCCGCGCCCACCGAGGCTTCGGCCAACCGCGCCGCCGCCAGCGCGACGACCGGCGAGATCTGCCCGAACCGCAGGTACATGCCGAGGTACGACACGCGGGCCCGGTGCGGCTGACCGCGATCGGCGTCGTAGTCGCGGAGCGCGCCCCCCACGAACGCCTCGAGGCGCGCGGCCGCAGCCCGCTCGCCGCCGACGTACAGCGCGTCCACCGGTGGCACGTCCGGGTCGACGTCGAGCCGGGCCACGAGCGCGGCCGCGTCGCGAATCCGCGTGGTGTGTGGCAGCAGGCGCTCGCGCAGCAGGCGGTAGAGCTCCCCCTGCCGCTGTTGGCGACGCTCCTCGGCGGAGAGGATCTTCTCCTCCAGCTCC
>JARGGE010000499.1 GCA_029210865.1 Trueperaceae bacterium | reverse complement strand
GACGGCTGCAGCGACCTCGATCACCCCATCCGCGCCGGCGCGTGGACCGTCCGGCAGGTGGTGCACCACCTCGCCGACACCCACATGAACGCCTTCCTGAGGACCAAGCGGGTGCTCACCGAGGAGGCGCCGACCGTGGAGGCCGTCGAGCTCGACGGGTGGGCACGGACGGCGGACGCGGCGCTCGCGATCGAGCCCTCGCTCGTCCTGCTCGCGGGCCTGCACGCGCGCTGGGCGGTACTGCTGCGCTCACAGAGCCCGGCCGATCTCGAACGCCCCTGGCACGTGCGCAGCGACGCCGCGCCGCGCGAGGCCTGGCGGCTGCCGCTGGTCTACGGGTGGCACGGCGAGCACCACGCGGCCCAGATCCGCCAGGCGCGCGCGCACTTCGGGCTCTGACGCGGCGCACCGCGGGACCCCGGGCTGGGGTGCCCTCGCTCAGGGCAGCGCGCCGTTCATCACGACCGTCGCGATCGAGAAGAGCATGACGATCCCGGTGACGTCGACGACGGTCGCGATGAAGGGCGCCGACGACGTCGCCGGGTCCGCGCCCAAGCGTTTGAGCAGCATCGGCAGGAGCGAGCCCGACAGCGAGCCCCACACGACGACGCCGAACAGCGCGAACCCGACCGTGACGGCCACCAGCGGCCACGCCTCGCCGTAGGCCCCGAAGACGACCGCCCAGAGCGCCACCCGCGCCGCGCCCAGCGCGCCGAGCACCCCACCGAGGATCGTGCCGGTCGCCAGCTCGCGGCGCATGACGCGCCACCAGTCGCCCAGCTGCACCTCGCCGAGCGCCATCGCCCGGGTGATCAGGGTGGCGGCCTGCGAGCCGCTGTTGCCGCCCGAGGCGATGACCAACGGCAGGAAGACCCCCAGCACCACGGCGCGCGCGAGCGCGTCCTCGTAGTAGGTCATCGCCTCGGCGGTGAGCATGCCACCGAAGAGCAGCACGACCAGCCAGACGCCCCGCTTGCGCACCATCGTCGCGATCGAGGCCTCGAGGTACGGCTCCTCGAGCGCCTGCGTCCCCCCGAGCATCTGGATGTCCTCGGTGGCCTCGCGCTCCTGCACGTCGAGGACGTCGTCGACGGTGACGATGCCGACCAGCACCCCCTTGCCGTCCACCACGGGCAGCGCGCTCCGGTCGTGGCGGCGGAAGACGGCGACCGCGTCCTCCTGGTCGTCGCCCACCTGCAGCGCCACGAAGGCGCGGTCCATGAGCGCCTCGATGCGGGTCGCGGGGTCGACGGTGAGCAGCTGCCGGATGCGCAGGTCGTCGATGAGCACGCGCCCGGGGCCGGTCACGTACACCACGTTCAGCGTCTCGGAGTCGCGCCCGAACTGGCGCACGTGCGCGAGCGCCTCCGCGACCGTCCACTCGGGCTTCACGCGCACGTACTCGGGCGTCATCAGGCGCCCGATCGAGTCCTCGGGGTAGCCGAGAAGCTGCACCGCGCGGGCGCGCTCCGCGGGTGAGAGCAGGTTCAGCAGCCGGGCGGTCACCTTGCCGGGCAGCTCCTCGAGCAGCGCGGTGCGGTCGTCGTCCGACATCTCCTCGAGGACCGCCCCGGCGTCGGCGTCCGAGAGCGTGTGTAGCAGGTGCTCCTGGGCCTCGAACGACAGGTACTCGAAGACGTCGCCGGCCCGGTCGCGGTCGAGCAGCCGGAAGGCCACCGCCTCCCGCTCCGCCGGGAGGCGGTCGATCGCCTCGGCGACGTCGGCCACCTCGCCCAAGCGCATGCGTTCCTTGAGGAGGTCGAAGCGGCGCTGCTCGATGAGCCGCGCCAGCTCGGCGCTCAGCTCGGCGACGGGGTCGTCGCTCGGCGGCGCTGGGTCGGGCGCGTTCGGCAGCATCGGGTCCTCCTGACCGGCGCTCAGTTGAGCTCGTCGAGCGTGAGGCGGAAGCTCGGCACGAAGGTCTCGAGGAAGGCGTCGACCACCGGCTCGCCCAGCCCCTCGAGGTCGCGGCGGATCGTCTCCTCCGCCCGCTCGAACTCGCGGTTGCCGGCCTTCGCCTCCTCGAGGCACTTCAGGTACG
>JARGGE010000498.1 GCA_029210865.1 Trueperaceae bacterium | reverse complement strand
ACCTGGTCCTCGAGGTCCTCGCCGGCCGCGAGGCGGGTGGCGAGCGCGGCGTCGCCGGCCATCTCGATCGCGAGCGCCGCGTCCACCGGGAGCGGGCGCCCGGGACCGACGCTGCGCAGCCTCCGCACCGGCACCGTCCGTGGCCGTGCGTCGGCGTCGTCGCGCCTATCGCCCAGGTCGTCGATGCGCTCCTGCGCCGCGCCCGGCAGGAGCGTCGCCAGCGCGCCCAGCCGCACCGGCACCCCGTCGACCGCTCCGTCGGCGAGCTCGAGCGCCAGGTCGCGCAGCGCCTCGACGCCCGGGCCCAGGTGCTCGTGCGTGAGGAGCAGCGTCAGCGTCGGTCGGCCGGGCCCGCGGGCGTGGCGGTGCAGGTACGCGAGCTCGGCACGGGTGCGGTGGGCCAGCACCGCCGGCTCGCGCGAGCGCAGCGACCAACGCGCGTCGGTGTACGTGGGCAGGAACACGAAGGGCTCGCCGCGCAGCCGGTACGCGCGGGCCGTCGCGAGGCCGCCCGGGCGCCGCGCAGGGCGGCCGGTCAGAGCGAGCTCGGCCGAGGCGCCAACGCGGCCCAAGGCCTCCATGAGCGCCTCGGCGCGCCGCACCCGGACCGGCGCCACCTGGTCGGGGGTCTGGAGCGCGACCCCAAGGTCGGCGAAGGCGGTCTGCACGGTAGCGTCCTCGGCGAGGAGCGCGACCTGCACCACCGGTCGACGCGGACGCTGCACGCCTACGTGGCGACCGAGCGGGTCGAGGTCGGCGGGCGCCAGCAGGCCCTCGGCGAGCAGCTCGGCGAGCACCCACAGGCTCTGCGCCCAGACCAAGGGCACGTTGTCGTTCGGCACCCGCGGTCGCGTTCCGGGGGCCGCCCGCTCCGCGGCCTCCTCGGCGTCGGGGACCCGGTAGACCTCGGGGAGCGAGGCGAGGCCGTCGAGATCGACGGCCAGGGCCGCGAGCCGCGCTCGGTGGTGATCGGCCGCCGCGCGGTCGCCGCGGAAGGTCGCCTCGAGCGCCAGGTACGCGTCGAAGAGCGGCCACTCGGCCTCGATGCCGGCGAAGCGCGCGAGCTCCTCGTGCTCGTAGTGGAGCCGCGCGGGGTCCTCGGCCGGCGTCTGGTGTCCGTCGCGCAGGAAGCGCTTGTAGCCCCAGCGGCCGCCGAGCTTGGCGTGCACGTCCGCGCGGGTGCGCGCGACGAGGTCGGGGTCGTCGACGGCGAACGCCGGGAAGCCGATCGCCGACAGCAGCGCGGCGTCGACCTCCTTCGAGGCGGACTCCCGCGGCAACATCGCCTCGAGCACCACCCGGGCGCGGGCGACGTCGTCGGGAACGACGTGCACCACGGAACGCTGCGACCCCTGGGCGCCGTAGAGGTCGAAGCCGTCGAGCGCCTCGAGCGCCGCCTTCGCGAGGGCCACCGAACTGGCGTTGAGCTCGGGCCGACCGTGGTTGGTCTTGTCGCCGCGCTCCCAGATCCCGTAGTCGGGGGTGCGGTACGCGCGCCCGACGTAGTGGACCAGGTTCTGCACGAAGCGCACCTCGGCCTCGCTCTGCACGATCGGCAGCCCGGAGGCGGTCACCTGCGCGAGCTGCAACAGGAAGAGCGAGGTGGCGTCGATCTGCAGGTGGCCCCACGCGTCGTCGCCCACGACCGGCAAGCCGCTGGCGGTGCCGTACTTGGCGTGCAGCGCGTCGCGCGGATCCTGGGTGCGCTTGAAGGCCTCGACCTTGTCGGCCTGCCGCATCATCGCGCCCAGGAGCCCACGGAAGCCGCGCACCACGGCGTGCTCGAGCTCGTAGCGACGGGTCGCGTCGGCGTCGCGCCGCCGGTAGGCGAGCGCGAGCCCCCACGGCGCCATCAGGCCGTAGACCACGTCGCGCACCCAGGCGTCGGTGTAGTCGCCATGGGCGTTCACCGCGGTGCTCGCCGGCAGCAACCCGGTGATCGGGTGCTGCCGGGCGAGGATGACGCGGTGGACTTGGTCGTGGAGGCGGTCGAGGGGATCCATGGCGGAGGGCCGGCGGGCACGGCGCGCGCCCACGGCGGGCGCG
>JARGGE010000497.1 GCA_029210865.1 Trueperaceae bacterium | reverse complement strand
CGGAAGCCGTAGATCGACTGCTTGGCGTCACCGACGGCGGTGAGCGGCGCGTCGGGGGCTCGCAGGGCGTCGAGCAGCGCCGCCTGGGTCGGGTTGACGTCCTGGGCCTCGTCGAGGAGCACCGCGCGCCAGCGCGCGTGCACGTCCGCGCGGACGTCGGCGTCCTCGAGGGCGCGCGCCGCGTGCGTCTCCAGGTCGGCGAAGGCGAGCGCCTTCGCGCGCCGCTTGCGCACGTCCACCGCGTCCAGCGCCTGCTCGAGCACGCGCCGGACGTGCGCGACGCGCGCCGCGCCCAGGTCGTCGAGCGGCCCCCAGGCCAGCGCCACCGCGCCCTCGCCCTTGGCCCAGGCCTCGGTGGCCAGCGCGCGCAGACGCTTCAGCGCCCCCTTGACCGAGCCGAGGTCGGGCCCGACCCAGCCCTTCTGGGCGCCGCGGTCGTAGCGGAAGGTGGTCATGGCGGTCCAGGCCGCCTCGAGCTCGGCCGGGTCGCCGTCGGGGCCGAGCGCCCGGAGCCGCGCGGCCGCGGCGACGGCGCTCGCGCGCGCGACCTCGGTCGCGTGCCCGTCGGGGCCGACGAAGCCGGCCAGGAAGGCCACCTCCGCGCGCCAATCCGGGCTCCCGACGCTCGCCTCGAAGGCGTCCCGGCGCGCAGCGTCCAGCGCGGCGCGGGCGGCCTCGGCGGGGACCTCGAGCGCGGCGCGGACGCGCGTGGGATCGTCGAGGGCGGCGCGCAGGGTGGCGCGCAGCAGGTCGAAGGGCAGCACCCCGAAGGCGTCGTCGGGGAGGGCGGCGATCGCCTCGTCGAGCGCTTCGGCGACCCACAGCGCCCCGTCGAGCTCGTCGACCACCCCGAAGTCGGGCGGCACGCCGGCGGCGTCGGGGTAGCGGCGGCAGAGCGCCTGCGCCAGCGCGTGGACCGTCCCGATCGGCGCCGCCTCGACCTCGGCGAGCACGTCCGGGTCGAGCGCAGCGTCCCCTCCCTCGAGCGCCTGGCGCACCACCTCGCGGATGCGGGCGCGCAGCTCCTCCGCGGCCCGGCGCGTGAAGGTGACGGCCACCACCTCGAGCGGCCGCAGGCCCTGCCGCAGGTGGTGGAGGTAGCGGCGCGCGAGCATGTGCGTCTTGCCGGTGCCGGCGCCGGCCGTGACGACGACGCTGGCGGGCGCCTCGGCGGCCGCGCGCTGGTCGCGGTCGAGGCTCACGTCGGCACCTCCGACGACGCGCCCGGCACGCGGTACGGCGGTGGCCGCCGCTCGAGGTGCGGCCCCTTGCGGCACACGGCCTCGAGGTCGCAGAAGAAGCAGACCGCCGGATCGGGTTCGGGCGGGAAGAAGCCGGCGCGCAGCGAGGCCCGCAGCCGCGCCAGCAGGTCGGCGAGGTGGCCGGGATCGGGCGGGGAGGCGGGCACGCGCGCACGGGTGCGGAGCGAGACGTAGACCGCGCCGACCACGGGCTCGCCCGGCGCCAGCTGCGGCGCGGCGACGTCGCGGTACAGCGGCAACTGCAGGTCGAGCGTCGGCTTGAGCTCGGCGTCGCGCGCGCCCACCGGCTTGCGCCCCGAGAGCTTGTAGTCGATCAGCTCGACGCCCGCGGGGGTGCGATCGACGCGATCGACCCGGCCGCGGACGCGCCAGCCGTGCCAGCTGCCGGCGAACGCCCCCTCGGTGCGCAGCACCTCGTGGTCGTCGGGCAGGAAGTCGGGGGCCTCGATCAGGCCCCGCAGGTGCGCGAGGAGCTCGCCGCGCAAGCGCGACCAGTGGGGCACCACGTCGGCGAGCCGGTCGAGCGCCTCGGCCGCGGCGAAGGCGTCGTCGAGGACCGCCAGCGCGGCGGCGCGCGCGGCGGCGCCGCGCCGGCCGACGGCCGCCTCGAGCGCCCGATCGAGCGCCTCGTGGTAGAGCCGCCCTTCCAGGAGCGGCGTCAACTCCTCGGGCCCCTCCTCCGGCGCCGCCACCCCCCAGACGCGCGAGGCCCACCAGCGGAAGCGGCAGGTGCCGAGGTCGCGCAGCTGCGTCGCCGACCAGGTGCGCGCGTCGGGGTCGACGCCGATCCC
>JARGGE010000496.1 GCA_029210865.1 Trueperaceae bacterium | reverse complement strand
AGTCAGGGCGCCTATGTCCAGGCGGTGCACGAAGGCGCTCCCGCCGCCGAGGGCGGCATCCAGGAGGGCGACGTCATCGAGGTCTACGAGATGGTCGAGGTGCCGGTCGCCTGAGCGCGACCCGCCGGATCGCCCCGATGCGCCTCGACCTTCGCCCCCTCACCGCGCTGTTGCTCGTCGCCGTCACCCTGGTGCCGGCGCTGGCGGCGCCGCGTCCGGCCGACGCCCTCGACGCGTCGACCGTCGGCGGTTGGGGCGCGCGCGCGCCCGCCTGGGTGGACCCGGGTGGGCGCGCGCCCGTGTCGGGGGCGGGAGCGACGCCGCGCGCGCTGCCGCCGGTCCCCGCCTGGACGGGACCGGCCCTGGCCGAGCGCAGCCCCGGCGTCCACGCCGGACGCGCCGACGCCGAAGGGCGCCCGCGGCTCGTGGCGCTCGGGCGACGCCAGACCGACGGCGGTTGAGGGGACCCACCCCGCACCCGTCCGCCCAGCCCGCACGCGTCCCCACCCCACGAACCCGGAGTCCCCCCATGAACCGTCGCAACGTCACCGGCCTGCTGCTGCTGGCCGCGGTCCTCGCCTCCATCGCCTACCTGTGGCAACCATGGAGCACCAGCACCGAGGGCACCCTCAAGCTCGGCCTCGACCTCCAGGGCGGCCTCCGCGTCGTCCTGCGCAGCGACACGCCCGACCCGCTGCCCGAGGACCTCGACACCGCGCGCAACATCATCGAGAACCGCGTCAACGAGTTCGGCGTCGCCGAACCGCTCATCCAGACGAGCGGCGGCGATCGCATCCTGGTCGAGCTGCCCGGCCTCACCGCCGCCGACCAGAACCGCGCGCTCGACCTGATCGGCCAGCAGGCGATCCTCGAGTTCCGGCTCGTGCGCACGGCCGCGCAGGGCAAGCTCACGCAGGACCTCGTGCCCGCCGATCTCGAGGAGGTCGCCTTCACCGGCGAGATCATCCGCACCGCGCGCGCCGACTTCGAACGCGTCGGCACCGCGACGCTCGGTCCGGCCGTCTTCTTCGAGGTGCGCGCCGAGAACGCCCGCGACTTCGGCGATTTCACCGGCAGCAACGTCGGCCGGCGGATGGCCATCGTGCTCGACGGCGCCATCCAGACGGCGCCGACGCTCAACTCGCGGATCAGCGATTCCGGGCAGATCACCGGCATCCCGACGCTCGAGGAGGCCGCCGACACGGCGCTCGTCCTGCGCTCGGGCTCGCTGCCGATCTCGCTCAGCGTCGAGGAGATCCGCGCCATCGGCCCGACGCTCGGCCGCGACTCGATCGACGCCGGCACCACCGCGGGGCTCATCGGCGGGGCCGCCGTCGTCGCCGCCATCCTGCTCTACTACGGGCCGCTGTTCGGCGGCGCCCTCACGGTCGGGCTCGCGCTCGTCCTGCTCTTCGTGTTCGGGGTCCTCGCGGGGCTCGCCGCTGCGCTGACGCTCCCGGGCCTCGCCGGCCTGGTGCTGACGATCGGCGCCGCCGTCGACGGCAACGTCATCAGCTTCGAGCGCATCCGCGAGGAGCTGCGCGCCGGCAAGGGCATGCGCGTCGCGATGCGCAACGGCTTCGGGCACTCGCTGTCGGCGATCATCGACGCGAACGTCACCACCCTGCTGGCCGCCGCCGCGCTCTACCAGTACACGAGCGGTCCCGTGCGCGGCTTCGCCGTCACGCTCGCGATCGGCATCGTGGCGGCCGTGTTCGTCAACACGGTCGCGGTGCCCTGGCTCCTCGACGTGCTGTCGCTCCGCATCAAGCGCACGTTCATGGCCCGCGGCTTCTTCACCGAGACGCTCACGTTCGTCCGCCGGGCACCGCTCTTCCTCGGGATCTCGGGCGCGCTCGCGATCGCCTCGATCGTGCTCATCTCGTTCGTCGGGCTGCGCCTCTCGACCGACTTCACCGGCGGCACCAGCGTCCTGCTGCGGACGCCCGAAGCGGTCACCGTCGCCGACGCCCGCGCCGCGCTCGACGGCCCCGAGTTCGCCGACGTCGCGAGCGGCAGCGCCTCGATCGTCGAGGTCGAGGACCCCACCATCG
>JARGGE010000495.1 GCA_029210865.1 Trueperaceae bacterium | reverse complement strand
CCGTACGTGTCGACGATGATCTTGCGCCCGGTGAGCCCGGCGTCGGCTTGCGGACCGCCGCTCACGAAGCGTCCGGTGGGGTTGAGGTAGGTGCGCGTGTCGTCGTCGAGGAAGCCCTCGGGCAGCACCGGCGCCACTACGAAGTGGCGGAGGTCGGTGCGCAGGCGCTCGAGCTCGACCTCGGGGTGGTGCTGCGCCGACACCACGACCGCGTCGACGCGGACCGGCCGGTCGCCGTCGTAGGCGACCGTCACCTGCGCCTTGCCGTCGGGGCGTAGGTAGGGGAGCAGCCCCTCGCGGCGGACCTGCGCGAGCCGCTTGGTGAGCGCGTGCGCGAGCATGATCGGCATCGGCATGAGCTGCGGCGTCTCGTCGCTCGCGTACCCGAACATGAGCCCCTGGTCGCCGGCGCCGATCCGGTCGGCGAGTTCGCCGGAGTCGTACTCGAGCGCCCGATCGACGCCCATGGCGATGTCGGGCGACTGCTCGTTGATGGCCACGAGCACCGAGGAGTGGTCGGCGTCGATGCCGTACGCGGCGTCGGTGTAGCCGACCTCGCGCACGGTGTCGCGCACGATCCGCTGCAGGTCGACGTAGCCGTCGCAGGTGATCTCGCCGGTGACGAGCGCCAGGCCGGTGGTCACCAGCGTCTCGGCCGCCACGCGGGCGTGCGGGTCCTGGGTGAGGATGGCGTCGAGGACGCCGTCGGAGATGCGGTCGGCCAGCTTGTCGGGGTGCCCTTCGGTGACCGATTCGGCCGTCACGAGCTTCAGCACGGTGCCTCCAAAGGCGGCAAGGATACCGCGCGCGCGCGGGGGCACCCGTGGGCTGCGATGCGGTCCCCGTGATCCCGTCCAGCGCGTGGTTCCGGGCGCCCGAGCCGGCGGCGCTATACTCCTCGCATGTCCGTCCCCCGACCGTCCGAGGCGGCGCCGGTCGCCACGCCGTCGCCTGCCTGGTCGCTGCGTGCGGCGCGCGCGGGCGACGCCGACGCCTGGCACGCGCTGCAGGCCACCATCTACGCCGAGGGGCGCGCCTTCGTCGGCGACGGCCCGCCGTCGGGCGGCGCGCTCGCCGCGCGGCTGCGCGCGCTCGACCCCGACCAGGGGACCGTGCGCTTCGCGGAGCTGGGGTCGGGCGCCGCGCCGGCCGACAGGGCCGCCGCGCCCGGCGGCCTGATCGGTTGGGTCGAGGCGTACCGGATGGGGTCGCGCCGGCTCCAGCACGTGGCGGTGCTCACGGTGGCGGTGGCGCCGCGCTGGCGCGGCCGCGGCGTCGGGCGCGCGCTCATGGCCGAGCTCGCCACGTGGGGGCGGCGGCGCGGCGTGCGCAAGCTGCAGCTCCACGTGCGCGCCGGCAACGCCGAGGCGATCGCGCTCTACCAGCGCCTCGGGTACGCGCTCGAGGGGGTGCTCCGCGACCAGGTGGCCGGCGACGGCGGCTTCGAGGACGAGTGGGTCATGGCCCTGCCGCTCGATCCGCCCGAGGGGTGGTGGCCGTGAGCGGGGCCGCTTCCGGAGCGCTGACGCCCCAGCCCGGCGAGCGGCCGTCGCAGCGCGTCGCCCTGTTCGTCGACACGCAGAACCTCTACTACGCCGCGCGCGACGGCTTCGACCGCTTCGTCGACTACGCCCGGCTGCTCGAGGTCGCCACCCGCGGCCGGGCGCTGCACGCCGCCACCGCCTACGTGGTCGAGCGCGAGGGGGAGACCGCCGCGTACGGGTTCATCACCCGCCTCTCGGCGCTGGGCTTCCGCGTCAAGCGCCGCAAGGTGCGGGTCCACCGCGCCGACGATCAGGGCCGCGTGGTGCTCGAAGGCGACTGGGACATGGGCATCGCCGCCGACCTGGTGCGCAGCTGGGACCACTGCGACGTCATCGCCCTCGCCTCGGGCGACGGCGACTTCGTGCCCCTGCTCGAGCTGGCGCAGGAGCGCGGCAAGCGGGTGGAGGTGCGGGTGGCGGACAACGGCCGCGGCATGACCGAGGATGTGATGCGGCGCGTTTTCGAGCCCTTCTACACGACCAAGGGAGTGGGAGGCGGGCTCGGGCTGGGGCTGGCCATGGT
>JARGGE010000494.1 GCA_029210865.1 Trueperaceae bacterium | reverse complement strand
TGGCGTCGAAGGCGATCTGGTGCGCGGGCGCGAAGCGCAGCACCTCCGCGTAGCGGTCCTGCAGCGTCTCCAGGCTGCGCCGTTCCCCGTCGACGTCGAGCGCCCGCAGCCGTTCGCGAACGGCCGGGTCGAGCGCGTCGGCGTCGAGGGAGCCGGCGTCGGGCACCCCGGTGTCGAGCGACGCGTCGCCGTGGGCCGCGTCCGCGTGGGGCGCCTCGGCGGCCAGCGGCGTCGCCGCGGCGTCGGGTCCGGTCGTCCGTGGCGCGGGCCGATCCGGCGCGCCGCGCCGGGTCGGGCGCCCGTCGCCCCGCCCGAGGTCGGGTGGGGCGTCCCCTTCGTCGAGCACGGAGGATTCGACGAGCTTTCGCAGGCCGCGCGCGAGCGTCTGCGCCCGCTCGACCTCCGCCTCCGCGACGGTTCGCTGGCTCTGCGCCTCGCGGACGGTGGCGATCAGGGCCTCGAGCCGCCGTACCCGCGAACCGCCGAGCCCGGCGACGACCTCGAGGGACTCCTCGAGATCGGCGAGGTCGCGGGCTTGCAGGACGAGGTGGTCCTCGACCTTCTGGTGGACGAGCGCGAGCTGGGCCTCGGCTTCGTCGACGAGGCTGCCCGGGTCGCGACCGGCGCCCTTCTCGTCGTCGATCAACTGGACCTGGGCGCGCAGCTTGCGGACCTCGGCCCATCCGAAGTACAGGTTGAGCGGGCGCAGCTCCGCCTGCACGTGGGCGATCCGCTCGTCGTCGGCGCCGTCGCCGTCCGCGCGACGGCTCGGGATGGCGTCGCCCTCGTCCGCGGCCGCAACGGGGGTGGATGGTGCGGCGAGCGCCGTGAGGCGCTCGAGGAGCTCGGCCACGGCGGCCCGCGCCTGGTCAGATGTGCGGGTCGCCTGCAGCTGACGGAAGACCGTCCCCTTGAGGAGCGCCGACACCTGCGCGAGGTCGAGCGACGCCGGATCGGCCCCGACGGCCGCGAGGCCCGACCGCAGCACCGGCGAGGCGACGCGAGGCGGCATGAGCGTCTCGAGTTCGCGCACGAGCGCCTGGTATAGCGGGTTGGGTGTCATGGCTCGGACCGTGGGCGTCGCGGGGCGCTCAGAGGTCGTCGTCCCAATCGACGGTGCCGGTGGTGCCGGCCGTCCTGGTCGTTGCGTTCGCGGCACCTGCGCCGGCGGCTCCGCGCCCCGCGCGGCCACCGGCACGGCGGCCGCCCAGCAGGCCGAACTGGCGGCTGATGCCCACCAGGCCCGCGATGGTGAACGACACGGCGAGCAGGGTCGACGTCGCCCAGACCGTCTGGGCCACCGCGCTCGAGAAGACGGAGTACGCCGCGAGGGGCAGCAGCGCGTCGATGCCGGCGAAGGTGGCGAGCACGCCGCCGAGGCCCACGACGCCCTCGTAGAGGGCCGGGATCAGGAGCAGGAGCAGCGCGACGCCGATCGCCTGCCAGTTGCGGTTGCCGCCGCCGAAGGCCAGGTTGAGCAGGAAGAGCGGCACCAGCGCCAGCAAGCCGAGTACGAGCGTGGCCACGTCGCGGACCGGGCCGGCCCACACGGCGGTGGTGGTCCGGGCGCCGCGCTGGACGGCCGCGGGCGGCGTGCCTGCGGTCGCGCCCCGGACCACCTCGAGCTGACCGACCAGGACGACGGCGTCCTGGACGCGAAGCGGATGGGCGTTCGACAGCGCGTCCATCAGGCCGATCGTCTCGGTGTCGAGCAGCGCCTCGGTCGGTCGCAGCACCGGCGACGCCAGCTCGCCGTAGCTCGCGACCAGGTCGGCCAAGGCGGCGTGCGCCCCCTCGTCGTCGCCCCGGTGCGCGGCGGCCACGACGCGACCGGCGGTCGCCTCGAGCGAGCCGAGCGCGGTGCCGAAGCGTTCGTACCCCGCGAGGAGCAGTCGCTTGGCGTGCGCCGCACGCGTCGGGGCGGGCATGCCGGCCGCAGCGAGGTCGGCCTCGAGGACGTCGAGCTGCTCGCGCCGCTCCAATTCATCACATACGGTCAGGAAATCGATGGGCTCCCGCCGCTCGTGAAGCGCAAGGGTGGCGTCATAGATCCAGCCGTTCTTCTCCCGGTAAAAGTCGCCGG
>JARGGE010000493.1 GCA_029210865.1 Trueperaceae bacterium | reverse complement strand
CATCGAACTGGCCCTGTGTGTCGCAGGGCGTTACGCGGGCGGGCCGGCGAAGGTCAGTGTGTTTTCATCGGCCCTGTTCGGAATGATCTCCGGCTCTTCCATCGCCAACACGGTCACCACCGGCGCGCTCATGACGTCCTTCGCCCGGACCGGCGGCGTGACGCACTCGGGCAGCGCCTCCAGGACGCGCGCGAGCGCCTCGTCGGCCGGGAGCGCCGTGCGCGCGAAGGCGGCGCGCGGGTGGCCGCCGCCGCCGAGCGTGCGCTGCAGCGCGCGGGCGACGTCCACGAAGGCGTCGGCGCGGGCGAACACGAGCGTCTTGCCCTGCATGCGCGCGACCACGATCGCGGCGTCGGCGGCGGTCGCGTCGAGCAGGTCGCCGGCGACCGCGGCGGCGTTCGGCTGGTACGCCTCGCCGACGAGCCGGCCGATGGCGATGCGGCGCCCGAGCACGGTGCGCACCTCGGCCTCGTGGAGCATCCGGTCGCGCGCCTCGCGCAGCTCCGGCGGCGTCCCCTCGCTGCGGAAGCGGCGCACCAGGTCGAGGTTGGCGCCTTGCGTCAGCAGCCAGGCGGCGGCGCGGTGGTCGTCGGGGCGGACGTGGTCGTAGGTGAGGTCGCCGGTGTCCTCGTGCAGCCCGAGCAGCGCCAGGCTGGCGATGGGCGGCGGCAGCGCCACCCCCTCGGCCTGCAGGCGGCGCGCGAGCAGCGTCACCGTAGCGCCCACCGCCTCGCGCAGGCCCTGCGTCCCCGGCACCGGGTGGCGGGGCTCCGGGTGGTGGTCGAAGACGGTGACCGGCACCCGGTCGACCAGCTCGGCGAAGCGCCCGAGCCGCGTGCGGTCGGCGGTGTCGACCACCACGAGCGACTCGACGGCGTCCAGGTCGACCAGCTCGGGCTCGATCAGCGGGACGTGGTCGCGGTAGAGGCGCAGCAGCTCGTCCACGGTGCCGGTCACCTGCCCCGGCAGCGCCCCGACCGCGCCGGGGAAGAGCACGGTGGCGAGCGCCACGCTCCCCAGCGCGTCGAAGTCGGGCTGCTCGTGGGTGACGACCAGCTGCACGGGGCGGGCGCTCAGCCCGTCGGCAGCGAGCGCAGGCCGTCGGCGTCGTCGGGGCCGAGCTCGTCGACGAAGGCGACCAAGAGGTCGATGACGTGGGCGACGTCGGCGAGGTCGACCATCTCGTTGGGGGAGTGCATGTAGCGGTTGGGGATCGAGACGACGGTGGTGGGGACGCCGCCGGCCGCGTAGGCGAGGTGGTCGGCGTCGGTCGCGGTGCGTCTTGGTGAGAAGCCGAGCGTCACCGGGATGCCGTGGCGTTCGGCGGTGGCGCGCAGGCGCTCGAGGAGCCCGCGGTGCGCGTACGAGCCGACGCTCAGCTGCGCGCCGCTGCCCAGGCTGGTGGCGCCGTGCTCCTTCTTCTCCAGGCCGGGGGTGTCGATCGCGTGGGTGACGTCGAGCGCGATGGCGACGTCGGGGGCGGTGCGCTGCGCGGCGACGCGCGCGCCCATCCCGTCGATCTCTTCCTGCACGGTGGCGACCGCGGTGACCGCGGCGGGCCCGCGGCTGCGGCGAGCGACCTCGAGGGCGATGTAGGCGCCGACGCGGTCGTCGAGGGCGCGCGCGACCAAGCGGCCGTTCAGCAGTTGGACCACCGGTTGCTCGAGCACCGCGGCGTCGCCCGGGCGCACGTGCGCCTCGGCGTCGGCGCGGTCCTTGGCGCCGATGTCGATCCACAGGTCGGTGAGCTTGGGCAGCTTCCCCTTGTCGTCGGCGTCCATCAGGTGCGTCGCCTTGCGGCCGATGACGCCGGCGACGTCGCCGGCGTGGCCCAGGACGCGCACGCGCTGGCCGATCAGCTGCAGCGGGTCCCAGCCGCCGAGCGCGGTGACGTAGACGAAGCCCTGGTCGTCGACGTAGGTGACGAGCAGGCCGATCTCGTCGACGTGGCCGGCGAGGAGCACGTGCGGGCGGCCGCCCGGGCGCACGGTGGCGTAGACGGAGCCGTAGGCGTCGAGGTCGAGCCGGTCGGCGAAGCCGCGGGCGGCGTCGGCGAAGACCTTGGCGGGGCGGGCTTCGAAGCCGGACGGGCCG
>JARGGE010000492.1 GCA_029210865.1 Trueperaceae bacterium | reverse complement strand
CCGGTGGCGCTGGTCGACGGTCGCGTGCTCGGCAAGGCGACCGGCGAAGGGCTCGTGGCGGCGCTGCGCGACGCGGGCGTCGAAGCCCCGGGCGCCGCGCCCGGCGGTGCTGCCGCCAGCGGCGCGGCCGCCGCCCGAGGAGGGACCGCATGAGCGTCGTCGACCTCCACGACCTCGCGCAACGCGAGCTGTCGGCCCAAGGCTCGTTCCGCACCCACGTCTTCTGCTGCGGCAGCACCGCCTGCCTCGCGGCGGGCGGCGGCGGCGCTCGCGCCGCCGTCGAGGACGCCGTCGCGGCCGCCGGTGCCGAGAACGCCGTCCGCGTGGTCCCCACCGGCTGCATGGGCCTGTGCAGCGCCGGGCCGCTGGTCAAGGTGCGCGCCCGCGGCGAGGCCGACGTCCTGTACACCGAGGTCGACGGCGTCGCCGCCGAGCGCATCGCGCAGGAGCACGTCCTGGGCGGCACGCCGGTCGCGGAGGGGCAACTCCCGCTCTCCGACCCCTTCTTCGCGCTCCAGCAGCGCGTGGTGCTCGAGAACATGGGCGAGATGGACCCCGAGCGCATCGAGGCCTACATCGCGCGCAGCGGGTACCAGGCGCTGCAGCGCGCGGTCTTGGAGCAGACGCCCGCCGACGTGGTCGAGGAGATCCGCCGCAGCGGGTTGCGCGGGCGCGGCGGCGGCGGGTACCCCGCCGGGGCCAAGTGGAAGCTGCTCGCCGAGGCCCCGGGCGAGGGCAAGAGCGTGATCGCCAACGGCGACGAGGGCGACCCCGGCGCGTACATGGACCGCACGATCATGGAGGACGACCCGCACCGGGTGCTCGAGGGGTTGGCGATCGCCGCCTACGCCACGGGGGCGACCAAGGGGTACCTGTACGTGCGCGCCGAGTACCCGGTCGCCGTGCGGCGCCTGGAGCAGGCCATCCGCCAGGCGCGGCGCCACAAGCTGCTCGGCAAGGGGGTGTTCGGCGCCGAGTTCAACTTCGACGTCGAGGTGCGGATCGGCGCCGGCGCCTTCGTGTGCGGCGAGGAGACCGCCCTGATGGCCTCGATCATGGGCGGCCGCGGCACCCCGGTGCTGCGCCCGCCGTACCCCACCGAACGCGGCTTGTGGGGGCGGCCGAGCCTGATCAACAACGTCGAGACGCTCGCCAACGTCCCCACCATCCTCCGGCGCGGCGCCGACTGGTTCGCCGGCATCGGCACCGAGCAGAGCAAGGGCACCAAGGTCTTCGCCCTCGCCGGCACGCTGTCGCGCACCGGGCTGATCGAGGTGCCGATGGGGTTGCCCCTGCGCACGATCATCGACGACATCGGTGGCGGCGTCCCCGGTGGGAAGGCCTTCAAGGCCGCCCAGACCGGCGGCCCCAGCGGCGGCTGCATCCCCGCCCGCCACCTCGACACCCCGATGGACTACCAGAGCCTACAGGCGCTCGGCTCGATCATGGGCTCCGGCGGGCTGATCGTGATGGACGAGACCGTGTCCATGCCCGAGGTCGCCCGCTTCTTCATGCGCTTCTGCATGGACGAGAGCTGCGGCAAGTGCGTGCCCTGCCGCTCCGGCACCTTCGAGATGACCGAGCTGCTCGAGACGCTGTGCGCCGGCCGCGGCACGAAGGCGACGATCGAGCGCCTCGAGACGCTGTGCGACGTGGTGCGTACGACCAGCCTGTGCGGGTTGGGGCAGACCGCGCCCAACCCGGTGCTCTCCACCCTCGCGTACTTCCGCGACGAGTACGAGGCGCGCCTGGCGCCGGAAGGAGCCGTGGCGTGAGCGCGACGGTCCACCTCACGATCGACGGGATCGACGTCCAAGTGGAGGCCGGCGAGTCGCTCATGACCGCCGCCGCCCGCGTCGGCGTGCGCATCCCGGGCCTGTGCCAGCTCGACGGCCTCAGCACCGTGGGCGCCTGCCGCCTGTGCATGGTCGACATCGAGGGCACCCCGCGCCCCCGGCCCGCCTGCGCCACCCCCGTCGCGGACGCGATGGACGTGCGCACGGTCACCCCGCGCCTCGCCGCCCAGCGACGGGTGCTGCTCGAGCTGATCTTCGCCGAGGGGCAGCACGTCTGCAGCGTCTGCATCGCCAACGGCG
>JARGGE010000491.1 GCA_029210865.1 Trueperaceae bacterium | reverse complement strand
AGTAAGCCAGGCCTCCGCCCAGCGCGTACTCCCGCGCGTCGAAGTCGCCCAGCACGCCGCCCGAGGCCCCCACGAGCACCAGCGTCTCGCCGGCCTGGGCCACGCTCGTCAGGTACGCGCCCATCGCGGTGCCGGCGACGAAGGCGGCGATCAGGTACCCCGGTCCGCGCCGCAGCTCCACCATCCGACCGATGTCGTACAGCACCCACAGGTTGAAACCCACGTGGACCAGGTTGCCGTGCACGAAGGCGTAGCTCAGGAACCGCCACCAGGCGTCGAAGGCCGGACCCAGACCGAGCACGAAGGCCGCGGCCGCCTGGCTCGCCTGGATCGGCACTCCACCGGCCAGGAAGGGCCCGAAGGCGCCGTCCAACCACCACTGGCCGCCGAAGGCGAGAGCGATGACGGCGACGCTCGCCCACGTCGCCGGCGTCCGCCCGGACGGCCGCGCGGGCGCCGGGGCCACCTCGCCGGCCGCGTCGAGCCGGCGCACGTGCACCCCACGGCGCCCCTCGGGGGCGAGGCGCGCGGCCTCGCGCCGCATCCGCAGCGCCCCCTGCTCCTCGCCGGCCACCTCTGCCGCCCGCGCGACGATGGCGAGCAGCACGTCGGGCGCCACCCCGAAGGGCGGGGTGCGCAGCACCTCCTGCACCTGCCGCAGGTCGCCCCGCTCGGCATCGAGGTGCGCCTGCGCCAGCACCCAGGCGCGGTAGGTGGCGGGGTCGCCGCGCACCGCCTCGACGTCGCGGTGCAGCGCCGCCGTCGCCGTCCGGGCCTCCTCGAGGCGACCGCGCGCGAGCCACGCCTCGACGCGCGCTAGCGCGCCCGCGGGCGCCGCATCGGCCGCGTCGCCGAGTGCGAGCACCGCGTCCCAGTCCTCGCGCAACGCGTGGGCCTGGGCCGCGAGCGGCTCCGCTTCGACGTCGGGCAGGTGCGCCAGCGCGCCCACCGCGTCCCCCTGCTGCAGCGCCGCCTGCGCGAGCAGGCGGCGCACGCCACCGCGGCCGGGCGTCGTCCAGTACGCGAGCGCGACGAGGGCGTCGGCGAGCGGCCAGGCCCGCGCCCGCGCCAGGGCAGGCAGCCCCAGCGGGAGCAGGACCCAGGCCACGCTGCCGACGACCGCAGCGACCCGCAGCGCGAGTGGCGCCGGCGTCCCCAGCAGGTCGGCAGCGGCGACGGCCGCGGCCGCGAGCATCGCGATCAGCGTCTTGAGCGGAAGCTCGCTCCAGGGGGCGGCCAGGCGGCGGGTCCACGGCACGGCGTACGCACCGAGGAGCGCCATGGCGAGCAGGAAGAAGGCGTCTTGGCTCATCGCCGCGAGCCTACCGCCGCACCCGTGCCCGCTCCGTGCCGTGACGCCCCAGCGATGCCAGCCGCAGCCTCGGGAGGCGACCGCGGGGCCGGGCGCGACCGGTACGATGAAGCGATGCGAGCCCATCGCGACCCCGAACGCAGGCGCCCGTGACCGCCACCGCCCTGGGCCTGGTCACGGTCGTCCTCGCCTACCTGATGGGGTCGATCCCCACCGGGTTGCTCGTCGCGCGCTGGCGCGGGGTGGACATCCGCACCGCCGGATCGGGCAACATCGGCGCCACGAACGTGCTCCGCGCGGTCGGCCCCTTCGCCGCGCTGCTCGTCGTGCTCATCGACCCGCTGAAGGGCGTGGTGGCGGTCAGCGTGCCGACGCTGCTCGGCATCGGGCCGTGGTGGGTCGCGGCCGCCGCGCTCGCGGCGGTGCTGGGCAACTGCTTCAACGTGTTCCTGCGCTTCCGCGGCGGCAAGGGGGTGGCCACCAGCCTCGGCGTCTTCGTGACGATCGATCCCTGGGTGTCGCTGACGGCGCTCGCGGTCTTCGCGCTCACGCTCGCCTTCGGCCGGATGGTCTCGCTCGCCTCGGTGGTCGCGGTCGCCGCGACGCCGCTCATGCTGCTGATGCTCGGCGACTCCACCGCGCCCAAGGTCGCGCTGGCCTTCGCGCTCGCCTTGGTGATCGTGTGGCGGCACCAGGACAACCTGGCGCGCCTCGCCGCCGGCACCGAACGCCGGCTGGGCGCCGGCCGCCGCGGCTGAGGACCGCGCCGCACGCCGCGCCTTGCGCCGCGCCG
>JARGGE010000490.1 GCA_029210865.1 Trueperaceae bacterium | reverse complement strand
CGGAGCGTCAAGACCCGCTCGCCCACGGGCGCCTCGAGCGGCATCGCCGCCAGCGACCACCAGCCGTCGTACGCGGCGTGGACGGGGAGCGCCTGGCCGTCGAGCGCGAGCGCCACCGAGCGCACGCCCGCCTCCCACGACGCGGGCGACGCGCGCACGACATGGGCCGCGATCGGGTCGCCGACGTCGACCGCGGCCGGCGCCTCGAGCCGCAGCTGCGGTGCCGCGCGCGCCTCGACCTCGCGGGCGACGGTGCTGGCGACGCCCGCCGCCGTCACCGCGTCGACCTGCACCACGTGTCGGCCGGCGATGGCCGGCAGGGAGGCGCTAAGGACCTCGGCGACCTCTTTGATCGCGACGTCGCCGTAGCGCAGCGTGAAGGTCACCGGGACGTCCGCGGAGACGTGCACGTCGAACGGGACACCGGCGGGCAGCGGTCCCTCGGACACCTCGAGCCACAGCTGCGCGGGCTCCGCGTCGCGGACGGCGAGGCCGACGCCGACCCCCGGCAGCACCGCGGCAGCGATGAGCGCGGCGCCCCAGGCGACCCACCGCAACCTCACCCCTCGGGCTCCGCGGTCGAGGCCATGCTCGTGACGAACGGCAGGTTGCGGTAGTGGTGGTCGACGTCGAGGCCGTAGCCGTAGACGAAGGCGTCGTCGATCTCGAAGCCGAGGTAGTGGACGGGCACCTCGACCACCCGACGCGACGGCTTGCTCAGCAGCGCGGCGACCTTCACCGAGCGCGGCCCGCGCCCCTCCAGGTAGCCGAGCAGGTAGCGCATCGTGAGACCGGTGTCGACGATGTCCTCGACGAGCACCACGTGCTTGCCCTTGAGCGATTGGTCGAGGTCCTTCACCAGCCGGACCTCGCCGGAGGACTCGGTGCGCGAGCCGTAGCTCGCGACCGAGATGAAATCGACGGTCAAGGGCAGGTCGATCGCCCGCACCAGGTCGGCCATGAAGAGGAAGGCGCCGTTGAGGACGCAGATCAGGTGGAGCGGCCCGTCGGCGTGATCGCGCGCGATGGCACGGCCGAGCTCGGCGACGCGGGCCGCAAGGCGCTCCGCGTCGATCTGGACGGGGCCGGGGCCGGTACGGAAGACCGAGGGATCGTCGCTCATGGTTCCTCACGGGGCCGCCGCGACGCTCGCTCGCGGGGCTCGGACGCCGTCCTGGACGGACGCGCGTCGGGTTTGCCGGGAGTATACCCGAGGCGCCGCAGGTCTTCCGGGCCCAGCTCCCGGTACGCGCCCGGGGCGAGGTCGCCCAGCGCGAGCCCGCCGACGTGGGTCCGCACCAGCCGTTCGACCGGGTGGCCGACGGCGGCCAGCATCCGCCGCACCTGCCGCTTGCGCCCCTCGCCCAGCTCGAGGACGACGCCGCCCGGCGCCGGACGGGCGCGGAGCGCGCGCGCCGGCCCATCGTCGAGCTCCACGCCCGCCTCGAGCGCGCGGCACGCCTCCCGTGGGACGACGCCCCCGCCGCACCACGCCCGGTACGTCTTGACGTGCCCGTACCGCGGGTGGGTCAGTGCCGCGGTCAACGCGCCGTCGGTGCTGAGCAGGAGGAGCCCCTCCGAGTCCCGGTCGAGGCGACCGACCGGGTGGAGGCCCGCCACGTGGGGCAGCAGCTCGAGCACGGTGCGGCGGCCGCGCTGGTCGCTGGCGGTCGTCAGCACCCCGGGCGGCTTGTGGAGCGCGAAGGTGCGGTGCTCGGTCCGTGCGGCGACTTCGGCGCCGTCGAGGCGCACGCGCTGACCGGGCGCGACCTTCTGGCCCAGCACCGCGACCGATCCGTCGACCGTGACGCGGCCGGCCTCGATCAGCACCTCGGCCTTGCGGCGGCTCGCGACCCCGGCCCGGGCCAGGTAGCGTTGGAGGCGCTCGCTGGCGGGCTCGGCGGCGGGGTCGCGGGGTTCGGCGGCGGGATCGGCGGCAGGGTCGCCGGAGGGATCGGCGGCGGGGTCGGCGGTGGGGCCGCTGACCTGCCCATCGCCGTGGTGGACGGCGACCGTTCTGCCCTCTCGCGCGAGGTCGCGGTGGCGCTCGACAATACGCCGGAGATCAGCACGGCGTACTTCCCCGCCACGCTCGACGACGCGACCGCGCTGG
>JARGGE010000048.1 GCA_029210865.1 Trueperaceae bacterium | reverse complement strand
CGGGTTGTCCGTCAGGATCGCCACGTCAGCCGACGCTCCCTTCCATCTCGAGCTCGATCAGGCGGTTCAGTTCGACCGCGTACTCGAGCGGCAGCTCCTTCGCCACCGGGTCGAGGAAGCCGCGCACGATGAGCGCCATCGCCGCGTCCTCGGGCAGCCCGCGCGACATCAGGTAGAAGACCTGCTCGTCGTTGAGCTTGCTGACGGTGGCCTCGTGACCGACGTGGGCGGTCTTCTCGTTGATCTCGATGTAGGGGTACGTGTCGGTGCTGGCCTGCTCGTCGAGCAGGAGCGCGTCGCACTCGACGTTCGAGCGCGCGCCGGTCGCCCCCTCGTGGATCTGGACGAGCCCGCGGTAGCTGCTGCGCCCCGTCCCCTTCGAGATCGATTTGCTGACGACGTTGCTCGTGGTGTGCGGCGCGGCGTGGATCACCTTGGCGCCGGCGTCCTGGTGCTGGCCGTCGGTGGCGAAGGCGATCGAGAGCACCTCGCCGTGGGCGTGCTCGCCCATCAGGTAGGTGCTGGGGTACTTCATCGTCACCTTGGAGCCCAGGTTGCCGTCGAGCCAGCCCATCGAGCCGTGCCGCCCGACGATCGCGCGCTGGGTGACCAGGTTGTAGACGTTGTGCGACCAGTTCTGGATGGTCGAGTAGCGGACGTTCGCGTGGTCCTTGACGACGATCTCGATGACGCCGGAGTGGAACGAGTCGCTGTTGTAGGTCGGCGCGGTGCAGCCTTCGATGTAGTGGAACTTGCTGCCGGGCTCGCCGATGATCAGCGTCCGTTCGAACTGCCCCATCGACTGCGCGTTGATCAGGAAGTAGGCCTGGAGCGGCACGTTGACCTCGACGCCGGCCGGGACGTACACGAACGACCCGCCCGACCACACCGCCGAGTTCACCGCCGCGAAGTAGTTGTCCTCGGGGGGCACGACGGTCGCGAAGTGCTCCTTGAACAGCTCGGGGTGCTGCTGCAGCCCCGTGTCGGAGTCGAGGAAGATGACGCCCATCTTCTCCCACTCCTCCTTGAGGTTGTGGTAGACCATCTCGCTCTCGTACTGGGCGCCCACGCCGGCGAGCATCTTCTGCTCCGCCTCGGGGATGCCGAGCTTGCGGTAGGTCTCGCGCACCTCCTCGGGGACGTCGTCCCACGAGTTGCTGCCCTTCTGGTCCTGCGGCCGGATGTAGAAGTAGATGTCGTCGAAGTTCAGGTGCGACAGGTCGGGCCCCCACTTCGGGCGCCCCTTCTTCTCCGCGATCTCGAGCGCGCGCAAGCGGAACTTGAGCATCCACTCGGGCTCGTTCTTGTAGTAGCTGATCTGCTCGACGACGCGACGGTTGAGCCCCTTCTCGGAGCGGAACGCGTAGTCCTCGGACATGTGGAAGCCGTACTGCTCCGTGTGCGCCATGCCCTCGAGCTTGGCGGCGTCGGGGTGGTCGTTCGTCCTCTGGAGGTCGGCCATGTCGGTCTCCTCTCGTCTCAGGCGCCGACGCGCGGCGCGTGCTCGTGGTCGCCGACGGCGGGGAGGCCCGCTTCGACCCGCACCCAGTCGTAGCCCCGCGTGTCGAGCTCGATCGCGAGCTCCTTGGGCCCCTCCTTGACCACGCGACCGTCGACCATGACGTGCACGCGGTCGGGGACGATGTGGCTCAGGAGCCGCTGGTAGTGGGTGATCACCAGGGCGCCGAAGTCGTCGCCGCGCGCGGCGTTGACGCCCTTCGACACGACCTTGAGGGCGTCGACGTCGAGACCGGAATCGGTCTCGTCGAGGATCGCGTAGCGCGGCTCGAGGACCAGCAGCTGCAGGATCTCGGAGCGCTTCTTCTCACCGCCCGAGAAGCCCTCGTGCAGGTTGCGCTCGATGATCGACTCGTCCCAATCGAGCGCCTTCACCGCGCGCTGCAGCTTGGTGTAGAACTCCATGACGCCGATCTCGTCGCCCTCCTCGCGGCGCGCGTTCAGCGCGAGGCGCAGGAAGTTGGCGATCGACACGCCGGGGACCTCGACCGGGTACTGGAAGGCGAGGTACAACCCGGCGCGGGCGCGCTCGTCGGGCTCCATGTCGAGGACGCTGACGCCGTCGACCAACACGTCGCCGCTCGTGACCTCGTACTGCGGGTCGCCGGCCATCACCTTGGCGAGGGTCGACTTGCCCGAACCGTTCGGGCCCATCAGGGCGTGGACCTCGCCCGCGGGGACGACCAGGTCGACGCCCTCGAGGATGGCGTCGCCGTCCACGATGCGGGCGTGCAGGTCGCGGATCTCCAGTCGATGTTCGCTCATCGAGGCTTCCTCTCGTGGCCGGCGTCCCGCCGGCGCGTGTGGGGGGTGCGTGCGCGCTCCGACCCGCCCCATCCTTCGGGCCCTAAGTCGGATTCGTTCCGATTCAGAGTCTACATGCTCCGGCGCCCGGAAGGTAGAGCGCGCGACTCAGGATTAGCGCACCGGGCCGGCGGGCGCCGGGCGATCGGCGGCCCGCCGCCGGTGCGGGGACGCCGCGCGCGGCCCGCGCCGCCGCGTCAGTCGCGCTTCGTGCGGCCGAACGGCCACCACCAGCGCCGCGCGGGTCGATCCGGACGATCGGCCTCGCCGGCGGCCGAGCGTTCGCTGGGCCGCGCGGGTGGGCCGGGCCGCCCGCTCGTCGGCGTCACCGCGCGCCGCGCGCCGCCGCGACCGAGCGTCGGCAGCGCCGCCGCTTCCGCGGCCGCCGCCACGTCCGCGACGAGCCCGGTTGCCTCGCGGTAGGCGGCCAGGAAGGCGGGCAGGTCGGGGTACCGGCGCGCTGGGTCGCGCGACATCGCCTTGGCGACCACGGCGGCCAGCGGACGCCCGACCTCGGGGCGCACCGCGCGCAGGTCGCGCGGCAGCGAGTGGAGGTGGGCGAACATCAGCGCGTCGTACGTGTCGCCCACGAACGGACGCTCGCCAGCGAGGACCTCGTAGGCGAGCACGCCCAACGAGTAGACGTCGCTGCGGATGCTGGTGGACCGCCCCTCGAAGACCTCGGGGGCCATGTAGAACGCGGTGCCGACCCGTTCGGCGGCGTCCTCGCCGCCGAACGTGCCGGTGCCGAAGTCGCCGAGCTTCGCTTCGCCGGCGGCACCCACGAAGACGTTCGCGGGCTTGACGTCGCGGTGGAGGACCCGGGCGTCGTGGGTGTGCTCGAGCCCCATCGCGACCTGATGCACGAGCTCGCGGGCGCGCTCGAGCGGGAGCCGCCCGCGTTCGAGCAACAGCTGGTCGAGCGTGCCCCCCGGGCAGTACTCGAGCGACAGGAAGGCGTGGTCGCCGGTGGGCCGACCGTCGAAGGCCCGCACCACGTTGGGGTGGTCGAGCTTGAGGGTGATGTGCACCTCGTTCTCGAACATCCGCCGCAGCACGGGGTTGGCATGCACGCTCGCCTTCGGCAGCTTGAGCGCCACCAGGCGGTCGTTCGCCGCCTCGTGGGCCAACCACACCACGGCGGTCTGACCGACGCCGAGCCGCTGGCGCCGCTCGTACCCGGTCGGCACGAACGCTGGCACGTCCGTCACGGCCACACCGCCGGTCCGCCGGGCGCCCTCGGGAGCCGACCGGGCGCGCTCAGAGGTCGATCGCCTGCCCGGGAGCGAGCGGATGGCCGGTGGCCTCCGTCTCGAGCGCGACGCTGGCGCAGAAGGCGGCCCCGTCCTGCTCGATCAACGGGAACGTGCCGTAGTGGATGGGCACGACGTGGTGCGGCCGCAGCAGCTCGACCGCGTGGAGGGCGTCGGTGGGACCCATGGTGAAGTGGTCGCCGATCGGCAGCAGCGCGACGTCGAGCCCGGCGTGGCCGACGAGCGCCATGTCACCGAAGAGCGCCGTGTCGCCGGCGTGGTAGACGCGCACCCCGCCCAGCTCGACGACGGCCCCCATGGCGAGGCCGCCGTAGCCGCCGTCGCCGAAGCTCGACGAGTGCCAAGCCGCGGTGAAGGTCACCGAACCGAACGGCAGCGCCACGCGACCGCCGGTGTTGGCGCCGATCGTCTCGATGCCCTCGCGCCCGAGGCGGCCGGTGATCTCGACGTTGCTCACGACCACGGCGCCGGTGCGGCGCGCGATCGCGACCGCGTCGCCGACGTGGTCGCCGTGGGCGTGGGTGACCACGATGACGTCGGCCGCGAGGTCGCCCGCCGCCACCGCCGCCTTCGGGTTGCCGGAGAGGAACGGATCGATCAGGACGTGGTGGCCGCCGTGCTCGAGCGAGACGGCCGAGTGGCCGAGGAACGTGAGCTTCATGGCACCTCCGGGGCGTCGGCGCGGTGGCCCGCGCGGCGCGCGCCGATCGGACCGCCCCGAGCGGCCGCGCCGATCAGAGCAGCGGTCGGACGTTGGTCAGGGCGATGAAGTAGACGACGGCGACGACGACCGGCAGGCCGAACACGCCCACGGCCTCGAGGTCGCGCTTGAGCGAGGCCAGCACCGAGCCGGCCACCAGCGACGCGACGAACAGGAACGGGTACGCCAGGAAGGTGGTCCGCCAGGCTCCGTCGAGCTCGAGCATGACGATGGTGGCGTTGAGCTTGCCGAACAGAGTCAGCGCGCCGATGATCCAGAAGAAGAGCACCGCAGCGGAGCCGAAGACGCCCGCGGCCGCGCCGAGCAGCGTGCCGGAGCGGTCGCCCGGGAAGTCGTGGTCGGCGTCGGTGAACGGACGGGCGGCGGAAGCGGTCGTCGCGGTGGGGTTCGCGGTCATGGGGATGGGCTCCTCGGTGGCGATGCCGACACGACACGCCGCGTCGACCGGGCGCGCTGGCGGACGGCCGCGTCGGTCGCGACGTGCGGCGCCGCGTCGCCGATGAGTGTACCAGAACCCTTTCGGAGCGGTCGGCCCTGGTACACTCCATGGTTCCGGCGCCGAAAGCGGTCCACGGCGCCGTGCCAGGAGGCGCCGATGCAGGACCTCGTCATCCGCGGAGCGCGCGAGCACAACCTCAAGGGGATCGACCTCACCGTCCCGCGGAACGCCTTCGTGGTGTTCACCGGGGTGTCGGGGTCGGGCAAGTCCACCCTCGCGTTCGACACGATCTACGCCGAAGGTCAGCGCCGTTACGTCGAGAGCCTCTCGGCGTACGCGCGCCAGTTCCTCGGGATCATGGACAAGCCGGACGTCGACGCCATCGAGGGCCTGTCGCCGGCGATCTCGATCGACCAGAAGACCACCAGCCACAACCCCCGCTCGACGGTCGGGACCGTCACCGAGATCCACGACTACCTGCGCCTGCTCTTCGCGCGGGCGGGAACGCCGCACTGCCCGGTGTGCGACCGTCCGATCGAGCGCCAGTCCGCGTCCGAGATCGTCGACCGGCTGGTCGAGCGCTACCCCGGCGCCCGCGCCCTGTTGCTCGCGCCGGTCGTGCGGGGCCGCAAGGGCGAGTACCGGAAGCTGTTCGCCGACCTCAAGAAGGAGGGCTTCGCGCGCGTCCGCATCGACGGCGTGGTGCAGACCCTCGACGAGGCGGCAGCCGGCATGCTCGAACGCCATGAGAAGCACGACATCGAGGTCGTCGTCGACCGCGTGAAGATCGACGCCGAGGACCGCGCGCGGCTGGCCGAGTCCACCGAGACCGCGCTCCTCAAGGGCGACGGGCTGATGCGGGCCTTCCTCCCCGACGACGGCGTCGACGAGCTCTACTCCGAGCGCTTCGCCTGCCCCGAGCACGGCACCTTCCTCGAGGAGCTCGAGCCGCGGGTCTTCTCGTTCAACAGCCCGTACGGCGCCTGCCCGTCGTGCAGCGGCCTCGGCCACCTGCAGCAGTTCGACGTCGACCTGCTCGTCCCCGACCCGACGCGCTCGATCGCGGCGGGCGCCATCGCCCCGTGGACCGGGTCGCGCGCCGACGGCGGCAAGGTCTTCTACTGGGACCGCCTGCGCGCGCTGGCCGAGCAGCATGGCGTCGACCTCGCGACCCCCTGGCGCGATCTTCCCGAGTCCTTCCAGCGCGTGATCCTCCACGGCAGCGACGACGCCGTCGAGGTGGTCTACACCCGCGGGGGGCGCGAGACCATGCGCTTCCGGGCCGAGTTCGAGGGGGTGGTCCCGAACCTCGAGCGGCGGCTCAAGGAGGCGCAGACCGACTACGCCCGCGAGAAGCTCGAGAGCTACATGTCGCTCGTCGCCTGCCCGCACTGCCACGGCAGCCGCTACAAGCCCGAGGTGCTCGCCGTGCGCGTCGCGGAGCGCAACATCGCCCAGGTCTCCAATCTCACGGTGGTCGACGCGCGCGCCTTCTTCGGCTCGCTGGAACTGCCGGGCGCCGCTGGCGACGTGGCGCGACCGATCCTGCGCGAGGTGAACGCCCGGCTCGGGTTCCTCGAGGACGTCGGGCTCGACTACCTGTCGCTCGACCGCAGCGCGAACACCCTCTCGGGGGGCGAGGCGCAGCGCATCCGCCTCGCGACCCAGGTCGGCTCTGGGCTCACGGGCGTGCTGTACGTGCTCGACGAGCCATCGATCGGCCTGCACCCGCGCGACAACGCCCGCTTGCTGCGCACGCTGCTGAGCCTGCGCGACCTGGGCAACACCCTGATCGTCGTCGAGCACGACGAGGAGACGATGCGGGCGGCCGACTACATCGTCGACCTGGGCCCCGGAGCCGGCGTCCACGGCGGCGAGATCGTCGCGGCCGACGTGCCCGAGCGGCTGATCCAGCACCCGACGTCGCTGACCGCGCGCTACCTGCGCGGCGAGCTGTCGATCCCCATCCCTACCCAGCGGCGCGTCGGGAACGGGAAGAGCCTCAAGGTGATCGGCGCGCGCGAGCACAACCTGCGCGACGTCACGGCCGAGATCCCGCTCGGCACCCTCACCTGCGTCACCGGCGCCTCGGGCTCGGGCAAGTCGACGCTCGTCCACGGCATCATCCACGCGGCCCTCGCCAAGGAGCTCTACCGCGCGAAGGCGACGCCGGGCGCCCACGCCAAGCTGCTCGGCACCGAGCACATCGACAAGGTGATCGAGATCGACCAGACGCCCATCGGCCGCACCCCGCGGTCGAACCCCGCGACCTACACCGGCATCTTCACCGACGTGCGCGACCTCTTCACGCGCGCCCCCGAGTCGCGCAAGCGCGGCTACAAGCCGGGGCGCTTCTCGTTCAACGTCAAGGGGGGCCGCTGCGAGGCCTGCAAGGGCGACGGGACCGTCAAGGTCGAGATGTACTTCCTCCCCGACGTCTACGTCCCGTGCGAGGTCTGCAAGGGGGCGCGCTACAACCGCGAGACGCTCGAGGTGAAGATCCGCGGCAAGTCGATCGCCGACGTCCTGAGCATGACGGTCGACGAGGGGCTCGAGTTCTTCGAGAACATCCCGAACGTCGCGCGCAAGCTGCAGCTGATGAAGGACGTCGGCCTCGGCTACGTGCGCATCGGCCAGCCCTCCCCCACCCTGTCGGGCGGCGAGGCGCAGCGCGTCAAGCTCGCCGGCGAGCTCGGCAAGCGCTCGACCGGGCGCACGCTCTACATCCTCGACGAGCCCACCACCGGCCTCCACTTCGAGGACACCCGCAAGCTCCTCGACGTGCTCCACCGCCTGGTCGACGCCGGCAACACGCTGCTCGTCATCGAGCACAACCTCGACGTCATCAAGACCGCGGACTGGGTCATCGACCTCGGGCCCGACGGCGGCGCCCGCGGCGGCACGGTCGTCGCGACCGGGACCCCCGAGGACGTGGCGCGGCACCCGACGAGCTCGACCGGCAGCTTCCTCGCGGCGATGCCGGCGCTGGCGGAGCGGCTGCGCGGGCGCTCGGTCGCGTGAGCGGACGTCGGCGGGCCGGGTAGCATGGCCGCGTGATCCGCACCGCGCCCGAACCGCAGCGCACGATCATCGGCACGTTCCTCGTGCTCGCCGCCATCGTCGTGGCCGTCGCCCCGATGGCGGTGGCGCTGCGCTCGGCGGCGATCGCGCTCCTCACCTACCTCGCCTTCGCGGTGGGCGGCATGCCCTTCGCGTACCTCGCCGCGCTCGTCGGCCCCTCCTTGGGGCTCATCGCCAACGACACCGACTGGCTCGTCATGCTCCCCATCGTGCTGTCGGGGAACCTGCTGGCGATGCTGGGCCTGGAGTTCGCCTGGCGCTGGTGGGCGCTGCTGGTGTCCCCAGCGCTGCTCGTCGCGCCGGCGCTCTTCGTGCAGTCGATGGCGCAGCGCGAGCTGTTCCGCGTGGCGCTCCCCTGGGACGACGGCCGCGGCGCCTGGGTGGGGCTCCACCTGCTCGTCGGGGTGTTCGGCGTCCTCGTCGCGATCCTGATCGAGCGCCGTCGCCTCGGTGCGACGGCGCGCGCGGCGGCGGCGACCCGCCCGACCGACCCCGAGCGCGCCCCGCGCGTGAGCCCGCCCAAGCGCACCCGCGCCCCCGAAGCCAAGGCGCCGGCGAGCGGCCCGCGTCGAGGCTGAGCGGTGCCCGGCCGCCTTGCCGCCTGGTCGACGACCCCCGCGGGACGCTTCGCCATGGGCCTCGGCCGGCGCTACGCGCGGGCGCGCGTGCCGCTGCTGGCCGCGGCGCTCGCCTACTACGCCACCTTCGCCTTGGGCCCGCTGCTCCTGCTGCTCGGCGGCTGGCTCGCGCTCGCGCTGCGCGCCAGCCCCGAGCTCGCGGCGCCGTACCGCGCGGCGCTCGTCGACCTGGTCGGGCAGCTGCTCCCCCTGGAGATGGAGCCCCAGGCGCTCGTCGACGCGAGCTTCACCGCGATCGTGTCGCAGCTGGGCGAAGGCGCGGTCCTCCGCTCGGTCCTGTCGGTGCTCGTCCTGCTGTGGGCCTCCTCGGCCTTCCTCGCGTCCCTGCAGATCGCCCTCGAGCTGATCTTCGACGTTCGCCGCCCGCGCGGCTTCCTCCGCAAGCGCGCGGTCGGGCTGCTGCTGGTCGTGGCCGCCGCCGCCTTCGTGGTCGTGGAGGTGGTGGGCGGCGCGCTGGGCGGCGCCGCCGCGCAGGCCTGGGCGCGGCTGCGGGAGGTCGCGGGCGGCTACGACCTGACCCTGCCCGACCTGCGGCTCCCCGCTGCCTTCGACCTCGTGCGCGCTGCGGGGGCCACCGCCGTGTTCGCCCTCGCGTTCCGCTACCTTCCGCGCCGCGGAAGCGACGCGGTCGGTGCGTGGATCGGGGCGGCCGCCTGCACGGTGAGCCTCGTCGCTACGCGCCAGGTGCTGTTGTCGTCGCTCTCCTTCGAGCGCGTCAACCTGGTCTACGGGGCCGTCACCGGCATCGTCGTCGTGCTGCTGTGGCTCTACGCCGCGCTGTGGCTCTTCCTGATGGGGGCGGTCATCGCGGCCGAGGTCACCCGCGTCCGACGCTTGGCGGCGCGGGCCGCCCGCCTGCCGCGGACGCTGGGCCGCGACCCCGACGCGGCGACGTAGACTCGAGCCGATGGCCACGCCCGCCGGACCCCGCCGCTTCCCGCCCCCCTTCTACGCCGTCGCTGCCACCCTGGCGCGCTGGTTCGTGGCGCTCGTCTTCGGCCTCCGCATCACGGGGCGCGAGCACGTCCCGCGGACGGGCGGCTGCGTCGTGGCCTCCAACCACATCTCGGCGTGGGACCCGCCCGTCGTCGGCTTCTCGACGCCGCGCGAGATCCACTTCATGGCCAAGAAGGAGCTCTTCTCGAGCTGGCTGAACCGCCGCGTGTTCCGCGGGTTGCGCGTCTTCCCGGTCGATCGCCACGGCCAGGACGTCGGCGCCATCAAGGAGGCGCTGCGTCGGCTCCAGCGCGGCTACGCGATCGGCATCTTCTTCGAGGGCACGCGCAACGTCAAAGGCGTAGCCCGCGCCCAGGAAGGCGCGGCGTTCCTCGCGCAGCGGGCCGCCGTGCCGCTGATCCCCGCGGCGATCTGGCGCGAGGGACGGCGCTTCCACGTCGCCTTCGGCCCCCCGTTGCCACCGCCCGGCAAGGGCCGCGAGGAGGCCGCGCGCACCACCGCCGACCTGGAGCACGCGGTGAAGGCGATGCTGCCGTCCAGGACGTGACTCCTGCGCACGACCCGCGACCCCGTGCAACGGCGACCTCAGGAACGCCGTCCTGGTCGGCCTCCCGATGTGGCGAATCCGATAAATGCCGTCACACACTTGCCTACTGCCCACCCCCGTGCTAGAGTGCCGCCAAGCCGAAACCTAGAAGGAGGCACAGCATGGCCAAGCAGAAGACCGTGTCCAAGGCGGATCTCGTCGACTTCGTCGCCGAATCGACGTCCATGAAGAAGAAGGACGTCAAAGAGGTGATGGACAACATGCTCGGCAAGATCAGCGAGCACCTCGACAAGGGCAACAAGGTCCAGCTGACCGGCTTCGGCACCTTCGAGGTCCGGCGCCGCAAGGCCCGTACCGGCGTCAAGCCCGGCACCACCGAGAAGATCAAGATCCCGGCCAGCAAGTACCCGGCGTTCAAGCCCGGCAAGAGCCTCAAAGAGCAGGTCAAGAAGTAAGGCCGCATCCCGAAGGCACGTTGAGGGGCGACCGCGAGGTCGCCCCTTCGTCGTGGTCGTGGCGCCGGCGTGCCCGCCGCGGTCGTGCGGTGCACCGCCGTGCTAGAGGCGGGGCTCGTAGAGTGGCCGCATGGGTCTCCTCGACGTCATCGGTCCGGTGATGGTGGGTCCGTCCTCGAGCCACACCGCCGGCGCCTGCCGCCTCGCGCTGCTCGCGCGCCACCTGCTGTCCCCCGACGCCTTGGCGAGCGGGCCGACGTCGGCGCGCTTCACCCTCCACGGCTCCTTCGCCAAGACCGCCCGGGGCCACGGCACCGACCTCGCCCTCGTCGCCGGGACGCTCGGCGCCACCCCCGACGACCCCGTGATCGCGCGCGCCTTCGAGGCCGCGCGCGAGGCCGGCCTCGAGACCTCGTTCCACGTGGCCAACCTCGGCGACGTCCATCCGAACACCGTGCGCATCGAGCTCGAGGCCGGGGCGGAGCGCGTGCTGGTGGTCGGTTCGAGCCTCGGCGGCGGCGCGGTCCGGGTGTTCGACGTCGACGGCTTCCGCATCGACTTCTCGGGCGCCCAGCACACGCTGCTGGTGCGCCACGTCGACACCCCCGGCGTCATCGCCCGCGTGGCCCGGGTCATCGCCGACGACGACGTCAACATCGCCACGCTCGTCTCGGCACGGCGCAAACGCGGCGGTGACGCGATGATGTCGATCGAGATCGACCGCGCCCTGTCGGAGCCCGCGGTCGCCTACTTGACGCACCTGCGCGTGATCACCTGGCTGCGGATGCTGCCCGAGGTCATGCACGCCGAGGTGGAGGACGCATGACCGCCGCACCGAAGAACCCCACGACCCCGACGAGGCCCGCGTGAACCTGACCAAGCTCGCCGCCTACCACGGGCGCGCCTCCGACGCGATCCTCGCCGACGAGGCGCCCACCGCACGCGGGCGCGCCGCGCTCCTCGACGGCCTCAAGGGGCGCCTGCGCGAGATGCGCGACTCGATCGAGCGCGGCCTCGCGACCGACGCCCCGAGCCGCACCGGGATGGTCGGGTGGAACGCCAAGACGCTCTGGACCGCCGAGGACGTGCTGCACGCGCCGCTCCTGAAGCGGGTCCAGGCCTACGCCATGGCGGTGAACGAGGAGAACGCCCGCATGGGGCGGATCGTGGCCGCCCCCACGGCCGGCTCCGCGGGCACCGTCCCGGGCGCGCTCATCGGCGTCGGTGACCATCTGGGCCTCGACGACGACGCGCTCGCGGCGCCGCTGGCGCTCGCGGCCGGCATCGGCCAAGTGATCGGCAAGTCGATGTTCATCGCCGGCTCCACGGG